>CAKVFO010000126.1 GCA_934746785.1 uncultured Clostridium sp.
ATGTGAGCTATTAGCTAGAAGTGTATAATTAAAAAAGTTTGACTTTTTGTGTCCAATATATTGACGTAAGACCAAGTCAATTGGAGGATGTCTTTTAGCCGCTGTTAATAGGACTAAAGTTAGAGATATTTTTTCAATAAATGAAAGGTATGAAATAGCTTTGGTTATTGCATTAGGATATATTAATGAATTCCCAGTTTCAGAAGAAGCATGCGGTAGTTTAAAGTATTATAAAGATGATAAATTAACTCTCCATGTTCCGAAAAGAAAGATTGAGAATATAGTATTAAATTATAAGTAAATAGTAAATTTATTTTTTGAATTAAAAAAGACCTTGTTCTGATATTCATATATATCCCTTTATCTGGTTATATAGAAAAAGGGGTACATATCATATTTACTCAAAACAAGATCTTTTTTATTATCCTCTTGCTAGTTTCTTTCTAATCTTTGTAGAAGCAAACTCAACAACAAGAACTAATATTACAAGACCAACTAAGATAGATCCAACTTGGTTCCACTTATAAGAGTTCATAGCAAATATAAGTGGTGCACCGATACCACCGGCTCCAACTAATCCTAAGATTGAAGCATCTTTAATATTTATTTCAAATCTATATATAGTAGTTGAAACAAAATCAGTTGAAAGCTGAGGAAGTATTCCGTATCTTATCTTTTGGAATGTAGTACATCCTGCTGCATCTAATGATTCTAATATTTTAGTATCTAAGTCAGCAATACAGTCAACATACATTTTAGTAATCATACCTATAGAACATACTGCAATAGTAAGTACCCCTGCAAAAGCACCAGGTCCAGTTACACGAATGAACATAAGACCATAAACAAAAGAAGGGAATGTTCTTATAAATGCAATTATTAATGTTCCAATTGTAGCAAGCCACTTTGGTACAATGTTATTTGAACATATGAAAGCAAAAGGAATAGATATTATAGCACCTATAATAGTTCCTAAAAGAGCTATACATACTGTTTCAAGTAGAAGATACATTACCCCAGAAGTAGTAAGGTCAAATAAGAAGCTGCCATCAGGAGATACAATACCTAATAATATATTTTTAGCTATAGTTAAGCCTGATTCTTGAACTCCTTTATATTCCATAGTGCTTCCAGCCCATATTATAATGGAGAAGATTAAAGCAGTTACAAATAACTTTACTATCCAAAGCTTTGGTTCTTTTTCTAATTGTTTTTTTATATCTACTTTCATTATGATAATCTCTCCCTTATGTATTGTGAAATATATTCAATAATAATAACTGTTATGAACAGCATTAATAGAATCATTCCTACTTTATCATATTCTCTCCATCCTATCTTTTCGTTTAAGATAAGACCAATACCACCAGCACCAACATATCCAAGGATAGCTGCATAACGTACATTTACTTCAAAGCTCCAAAGGGCTGAAGAGAAGTATGCAGGTAGTATTTGAGGCATAATTGTATATCTAAAGCATTGAAGTTTTGTTGAACCTGCTGATTCCATGGCTTCAAATGCACCCATATCAACTGTTTCTATTCTTTCATAAATCATCTTTGAAACTATACCAACTGTAAATATAGAAATAGCTACAGTACCTGCAAAAGCACCTAAATCAAATATATATGTAGCTATAAGAGCTATAATAAGTGTAGGTAAAGTTCTGATTATACTTAAAATAAATCTAATAGTAAGTAATAATGGTTTGTTGTGATTAACATTTACTGATGCAAGCATTGCAAAAGGTAGAGCAATAGTTGAACCAACAACAGAACCTAAAATAGACATCTTAATTGTTTCTAAAAGTGGTGAAACAACATCAGAAGCATAACTAAAATCTGGAGGGAACATATCTCCTAAAATAGCGAAGAATTGATGTCCCTTCTTTATAAGTTTTGATATATCAAAACCAGTTATTTGAGCAGAAAAAATTATAGCAGCTAATACTCCTAATATGATAAAAATAAGCTTAGATTTAGGTGGTGTTATTTCTTTACCATTACTTAAAGTTATTTTTTCAGGTTTAAATGTATTTTTTAATAAATTCATAATTACTCACCCATAATCTCATCTGAAGCAAGCTTACGTCCATATATTTTCTCTAAAACTTCATCATCTACTTGATCAGATGGCCCATCATATATTATTTTTCCAGCTTTAATACCGATAACTCTATCAGCATATTCTAAAGCTAAGTCAACATGGTGAATATTTATTAAAACTGAAATATTCATTTCTTTATTAATTCTCTTAAAGTCATTCATAACTTCTTTTGCTGTAACAGGGTCTAAGGCAGCTACTGGTTCGTCAGCTAAAATTATTTCAGGCTTTTGAGCTAAAGTTCTAGCTAAGGCAACTCTTTGTTGTTGTCCACCTGAAAGCTTGTCTGTTCTAAAATAAGCCTTATCAAGTATACCTACTTTATCTAATGCCTCTAAAGCTGCAATTTTATCTTCTTTAGAATAAAGTCCAAATAGAGACTTAATAGGTGAAAGGTCAGGTACTCTTGAAGTTAAAACATTTTTTATAACGGAAGTTCTAGTTATTAAGTTGAAAGATTGAAATACCATTCCTATTTTTCTTCTAAAATGTCTAAGTTCTTTTCCTTTAAGGTCTTTTACAGATTGACCATTAACTTCTAATGTTCCATCAGTAAAATCATGCATTTTATTTATAGTTCTAAGTAGTGTTGATTTACCTGCTCCAGATAAACCTATTATGGCAACAAACTCTCCTTGTTCAATTTCAAGAGAAACATCATTTAATGCCCTATATCCATTTGGATAAACTTTATTTACGTGTTCAAATTTAATCAAAGTATAAAACCTCCATTATTTTGTCTTTTGAGAGTTTAGAATAAACCTCGCAGAGGATACTGCGAGGTTTATTTAAAATTATTTTTTATTGCTATTCATTGATTTAACTAATTCTTGTGCTTGTCTTTCACTATCATAGTTTGAATCTTCAGCAACTTCATAACCATTATGGCTATAGATTGATATAATTTCTTTTCCTTCATCTGTAGAAGCTATATTAATGAAGGCTGTTTGAAGAGCTTTTTTAAAGTCATCATCAATAAAATCTACATTTTTAGAAACTGAAATTGTATCATTATATATGTTATCTGTTACACCAATTAAGTTTGTTTCTTCCCAAATTGATTTGCTACGTCCATAATCGCTTGTCCACTTATTAGCATAGTCTATTCTAGCATCAGCATACATGAATATAACATCAAGTTGTTCAGAAGCAAGTCTAGTTAATGCACTACCATAGGAATCATTTTGAACTACATTTGGAAGATCAGTTATAGATAAACCAAAGTTTTCGTTAAGCCATAGTGATGGATATATATATCCAGCAGGTGATGATGATCCCATAACACCAATTTTAGCTGATTTTAAATCATCAGCAGTAAGTTTTTGACCTGAGTTAACTTTATCAGCTAATTCTTTTCCTTTTGCAGATGGACCAGCAACAGCTAAAGCTTTGTAATAAGTTACTTGATTTTTAGTGTTTTCTGTAGCTTTTCCATCATTCCAGTCAGCAGGATTTTCAGAATCTTTACTTAAACCATATCTTGTAGCAGTAAGTATAGCTTCTGCGCCATCATCATAAAGTACATAAGTACCACCAGGAATGAATCCAACATGAGCAGTTCCAGCAGTTAAGCTTTCACCAACAGCTTCAAAACTTGTACCTACTTCGATTTTAATGTCATTAAATTCATATCCTTGTTTGCTAAGTTCTTCTTTAAGAAGTCCTTTTAAAGGTTCAGTTGCAGTTACTATTTCGTCAGCCTCTCTTGATGGAACGAAATATACAACTAATTCATCAGATAGTTCATTTTTATTGCTCCCACATCCAGTAAGTAAACCAAATGTCATCATTATTGCAGTAGCAAATACGAGTAATTTTTTCATTAGTATATACCTCCGTTTTAGATTTTCACTAATTATTATATCATAAAATATAATTTAAAAACATAATTTAATTATGGTTTTGCGTTGAAAAACAATAAAAGTAGCGATAAAAAAGGAAAAAAGCTATACAAATTATGAAATTGTATAGCTTTTATGAAAAAATTAACTTAATCTATTATGAGATGGATGTATTAGTTTGGAAATAATTCCTTGATTTATAATAAAAAAATGTAATTGAAATACATATTGAAAGAATTACTATTTCAGAAATTATAATATTTGAAAAGGATGAATATGAAATAATTTTATATTTATTTAATATTTTAATAACAGCTGCATCTGTTAAATACATTATTATTGAGTTTTGACCAATAAAAGAAAGTATAGTTTTTCTTTTTGGGATAAGTAATAAAATAACTGCAGATACGCTAAAACCACTAATATAGTGGAATATCCTCATAAATAGAGGGAATGCTGCACTATTAAATTCTGAAGTGTATCTGCTGTATTCAAATAATAATTCAACAGGAGTATGTTCAGAAATTATGTACAGAAAACCTAAACATAATATAGATATACATATAAAAATATATTTATATTTCTTTATAGATTCCATATATTTGTCTTTGAAGTTCATTCCAGCTATAAAAAATGGCAGAAAGAAGAATGTTCTTGAAATACTTCCATAGGAACCAACGCTATAATCAAAACCAATATATATTGATGCAATTATAGAAAAAATGAACCACTTTCTTTTATCTTTGATATAATCTGATATAATATAAAAGCAAGTTAATGATAAAAAGTACCACATTGTCCATTGAGTAGTAAATATCTGAAGTTTCATAGTTTTATCTCCAAGTATTCTATTTAAAGCAAAATAAAATACTTGAGCAAAAACATAAATTTTAAAAGTATCTACTACTTTTTCTTGGGTGGTTCTTGAACTTTTATTATTAAAGTATCCAGAAATAAAAGCAAACATAGGCATATGAAAAATATATAATACTAATATAAAATAATGTACATTTACCACTGTAGGATTTGCATATTCTAATGAATTTCCGATTATTACACATATAATTAAAAATGCTTTGAGATTATCAAACTTATAATCACGAGTTTTAATATTAATATCCCCCTTTGTGAGTTAGAATGTAAAAATTCTTTTAAATTATATGAGGATTAATTAGAAAAAACAAGTGTTAATAGAGTGGAAATATTGTATTAAATGACGAAATTGGTATTAATAGCAAGGAGTGTTGAAGTTGATAAAAGGAGTTATATTTGATTTAGATGGTACTTTATTAAACACCAATGAACTTATATATAAATCATTTAAGTATATGTTTAAAGAGGTATTAAATATAGAACTAGAAAAAGAGGAGATAACATTATTATATGGAAAACCTTTAGAGTTATCGTTGCAGAAGTATACAAAAAATGATGATATAATTAAAAAAATGATTGATGTATATAGGAAGTATAATATTTACCATCATGATTCTATGTGTAATGTATTTAAAGGTATACCAGAAATGCTGGAAAAATTAAAGAAAAATAAAATAAAATGTGCTGTTGTAACATCAAAAAAGAGAGATGTAGCCATGAAAGGACTTATTATTTCTGATATATTAAAGTTTATGGATGTAGTAATTACTCCTGAAGATACCAATAAACATAAACCTGAAGCAGAACCAGCGTTAAAAGCTTGTGAAAAGTTGAATTTAAAACCAGGAGAAGTAATGATGGTAGGGGATAGCCCTTATGATTTACTATGTGGAAAAAATGCAGGATGTTTAAGTTGTGGAGTAGAGTATACAGAAATATCACTAGATGAACTTAAGAAAGTTAATCCTGATTATATGATAAAAGAACCATTAGAATTACTAGAAATTATTTAGGAGGAATTAATATGAATATACAAATCTTTGGAAGTAAAAAATGTTTTGATACTAAAAAGGCAGAAAGATTTTTTAAAGAAAGAAGAATTAAATATCAATTAATAGATATGAAAGAAAAAGGTATGAGCAAAGGGGAGCTTAATTCAGTAAGATGTGCAGTTGGAATTAATGAAATTATAAATACTAAAGCTAAGAATTTTAGTAAATCTAATCTTTCTAATGTAAGAAGTGTAGAAGTTAAGGAAGAGTTACTTTTAAAGGATCAAAGTTTAATAGTTACGCCTATAGTTAGAAATGGAAAGAAGGCTACTGCTGGATATAAACCAGAAGTTTGGAATGAATGGATTGATGCTGAGTAATTATAAATATTGAAGCTGAGGTTTTAAACCTCAGCCTTTTATTTCTTTTTAGTCTTTTTCTTTTTTATTGAATATCCAAAAGAACCTAGAGGTTTTGAATTTAATCCATAGTATTCTCCATGGCTGTAGCATATTAAGTTTGCTTTATTAAAGCAAATTTTACCCTTTTCATCTAAAAGATCTTCATTTACTTTTACATTAAGAACTTCAAGTAAAAACATATCATGTGTTCCAAGTGGAGTAATTGATTTTACTTTACATTCTAAAGAAACAGGTGATTTTGTTAAGGATGGAGTGCTTATGCTGTGTCCTTTATCAAGTTGAAGTCCAAAGTGTTTTATTTTATCTTCTTTTTTTCCGGATTTAACACCACAATAATCAACTATTTTAACCATTTCTTTTGTTGTAAGGTTAACAACACATTCTCCGCTTTCTTTTATGTATTCATGTGATAGTCTCTCAGGTCTTATTCCAACAGCAAGTGTAGGTGGCTTTGTACATACGGTGCTTATCCATCCAACTGTAAAAACATTAACCTTATCTTCTTTATTTTTAGATGTTATTAATACTACAGGAGTAGGATTTAACATAACGCTTCCTTTAAAATTTAATTTGTTCATAGAGATTCCTCTTTCAATAATAAAATTTTGTTATTGGCTAGATTATAACATTTATTAAGTTTTTAATCCATTGCTAATGTATTATTGTAAATAATAAAGGCGCTGCCTATATGACAGCACCTTTTAAAAGATTAATATCTTCTTCTTCTATAACTACTTCTTTTACGTTTTTTGTTATTTATCATTCTAATAATTAACATTACTAATACAACTATTATAACTAAAAGAATTACAGTTGCTAGATATATTAAAATATTAGCTTTTATTAGGCTGAAAGTACTTAAATCTATTTTTCCTTTTGCAGTAGTAGAGAATTGTTTTACTTCTACTGTTAAAGAAACTTGATCAGATGAAGCGGCTTTCCAAGCACTGGTTGTTTTAGAGTCAACTGTTATTACAGCTTCTGAATTGTTCATATCATTATTATATAATTGAACATCTTCAGCTAAAACTATTGGAGCTGTAATTGTTTTTTTAGGACCAAAGAAACCAAAAACTTTATATTCTAACTCAGCTGTTCCTACTTCATCCCCATTTGCTTTATAAACTTTTCTAGTGGCATTTTCGCTATAATCCATCATTTTATCAATGTCTTTAAATCTTTGGGAGTCATTATTTCTATCATCCTTTAAAACTGCAGCTAAGTATTTTTTGCCATCTCTTTCATACACTCCAGCAAAACATGTTCCAGCCATGTTAGTTACTCCAGTCTTACCACCTATATTACCGTTTTTTCCTAGTTCAATATTTCTATTTTCTAGTTTTACAGTTGTATTTTGTGGAAGAGTAACATAAGCATCAGGAAGTAGTAAAGTTTCTCTAATCCAATCATTTTCATAAGCTGCTTTAGCAATTATAGCAAGCTCATAGGCAGTTGAATAGTTAACATCTACATTATTGATAGGAAGTCCGTTAGGATTTTCAAAATGTGTATTTGTTAATCCAAGTTTAGCAGCCTTATCATTCATCATTTTCGAAAAACTTTCAGTGTTTCCTGCTACTTCATCAGATATCATATATGCAACGTCGTTAGCTGAATATAATAAAAGACTTTTCATTACAACATCAGCCGACATTGTATCTCCAACGCTTAAAGTTTTACCAGCAGGTGCCATCTTTTCTGATTGTAAAGTATATGGCGGTTGATTCTTAGCTTCTTGAGTATAAGTGATAGAATCATTTTTACTATTATGTTCTGCAAATAATATAGCTGTCATAAGCTTTGTTGTACTTGCTAGATACATCTTATCATTAGCGTTCTTTTCATAAATTATTTCACCAGTATCATAATCCATTATAATACCAGCTTCAGCAACAATTTTTGGCTGATTATCCTCTGTGGCCTGAACTATTTTAGCAGCAGGTGCTAATAATAATAGGGAAAGAGTTAATGTAATGGTTTTTAATAGTTTTCTTTTTGTCACGGTTTATCTCCCCATCTCTTTCTGAAAATTTTATTGTCTTAACAAACATTTTTAGTATAGCATTTATAAAAGCTAATAACAATATGAATCATTAAGTATAATTGTATTTATATAATAAGTAACTATATTCTTAAATAAGATGATAAATTAGATCTCAGAAAAGTATATTGAAAAATATTACATCTAAAAGTAAAAATGGTTAAAAAAGATAAAAATATGATATAATAAGGGAGTAAATTATAGCTAAAGGGTGGGTTAGATTTGAGTGAAGCGTATAGATGCATGATTAAAGCAGAGAAGAATAAATACTACATAGGTAAAGATTATAATGGAAAGAAGTACAAGATATTAAAAAATAGACATATTAAATGTAAAGTTGGAGATGACTTCTACTTTTATGCTAATAAAGAAAAAGGATTTTTAAAGGACACTCTTATACCAATTTCAGATGAAATGGCAGGAGTAAAGAAATAGTTTATAAATAAAAAGACATGTATCAAAAGTGTACATGCCTTTTTATTATAAGTAATTATATGATTATTTTTTCCAAGTTTCAGCTGTATATTTTTCTTTAATTATTTCCTTGGCTTTAAGAGGGAATGTATCATCTATTTCATCAAGTTTTACTTCACCATATTTTTTATTTAATGCAAGTGTAAGCATTCTATCTGCAAGTTCAGGATTCTTTGATAAAAGTGAACCATGGAAGTAAGTACAGAAAGTATTTTTATAAATACATCCTTCATATCCATCTTCACCATTATTTCCATATCCATAAATACATTTACCTAAAGGCTTTAAGTTATTTATGTAAGTTCTTCCTGAGTGATTTTCAAAACCTACATAAGTTTCGTTATATTCTTCATTGTGGATAACTGTATTTCCAATAAATCTAGTATTTCCACCTTCTGTATATATATCAAGTATTCCAAGACCTTCAAGCTTTTCACCATTAGGAGCTCTATAATATTTACCTAAAAGTTGATATCCTCCGCAAATTGCAAGAAATACTTTCTCTTCTTCAATATATTTTGCTATTTCTTCTCTTTTATTAGTTTTTAAATCTTCAGATACAATAGATTGCTCGTAATCTTGACCACCACCAAAAAATACAATGTCCATATCATCGCCATTAAAATCATCTTTAAGAGAAATATTAACTATATTAATTTTAATTCCACGTCTTTCAGCTCTGTCTTTTAATATAAGTATATTGCCTACATCTCCATATACATTTAAAAGATCAGGGTAAAGATGACAAATATTTAATTCCATAACATCCTCCTTATAACTTACCAAAGTTTTTTGATATATCCCTTTGAATGTAGATGCTTTCTATAGTTAATCATAGCAGTATAAGTAGCTAATATATATATTCTATCAGTTGAAGCATTCTTTATTTTTTCAGTTAGGGCTTCATAATCTTTTTCTACTATAAATGAAGATGAGTTTAGACCAGCAGTTTGAAGTCTTACAGCCATATCATATAATCTTGTACCAGATATAAATACATCTTTTATAGGAAGGGTAGATAACTTTTCAAAATCTACGTCCCATATCCAAGAAACATCTTTTCCATCAGCATAATTATCATTAAGCATAAATAAAGTAGAGAATTCTTCCTTATTTAAGCATAAAGTTTCAAGAGCTTGATTATATCCAGCTGGATTTTTAACAAGTATTATTTTAGCTTTTTTATCTCCAATAATAATTTCTTCTTGACGTCCGAAGCTTGAATCTTGCTTACTTAAAGA
>CAKVFO010000127.1 GCA_934746785.1 uncultured Clostridium sp.
AGCTAAGGGAATTTACTTTGCAGTAGATTTCTTAAAGGCAACAACTAAGAGTTTATTAGATTCTAATTTTGAAGATAAGAAGTTTATAGATACAAAAGGAAAGAATGTCATAGTAATTGGTGGTGGAGATACAGGTAATGACTGTGTTGGTACATCAATAAGATTAGGTGCTAAGAGTGTTACTCAGCTTGAAATGATGCCTAAACTTCCAGATGAAAGACAAGAAAACAATCCATGGCCAGAATGGCCTAAAGTGTGCAAAACAGATTATGGTCAAGAAGAAGCCATTGCTGTATTTGGACATGATCCAAGGATTTATCAAACAACTGTTAAAGAATTTATTAAGAACGAAGCAGGAGAACTTTGCAAGGTTAAACTTGTTAAGCTTAAGGCTGAGAAAGATGCAAAAACTGGCAGAATGAACATGGTTGAAGTTAAGGGCAGCGAAAAGTTAGTTGATGCAGATATCGTTCTTATAGCAGCAGGTTTTCTAGGAAGCCAAGACTATGTAACAAAAGCTTTCAATGTTAAGGTTAATGCTAGAACTAATGTCTTAACAGATGAAGGTAAATATGAAACTAGCGTAGAAAATGTATTTACAGCTGGTGATATGCACAGAGGACAATCTCTTGTAGTATGGGCTATAAGAGAAGGTAGAGAAGCTGCAATGGCAGTTGATAAGAAGCTTATGGGTTATACAAACTTAAAATAAATACTTTTAGCTATTCAAAAGATATCAGTTATATTTTGAAATATAACTGATATCTTTTTTTGATGTATATGTAATTAAAAACAAACAAAGTGTAAATTTAAGTGATAGCTGTTACTTATTCCGACAGTATCAGCGAAGGCTGCACCAACAATAACTGTATCAGGTTATTCTCAACCAACTAATATTTACAAAGGAAATGTATTTATATTGAAAGGAACTATATCATCAACTTCAACTATTACAAATGTGAATGTAAGAGTTAAAAACAATTCGACTAAGGCGTATGAAATTAATAAGAGTTTAAGTAATAGTTCTTCTACTTTTGACTTAGGAAGATTAGATAATTATATTACATTCAATACTTTGACAGCAGGTTCAAAAACTATTGAAGTTTATGCAACTAGTGGAGGAGTATTTAAAGTTCTTGCAAGAAATAACTTTACTGTAGGAAGTACAAGTTCTCCTAATACAGGTTTAATGGTATGGCCAGTTCCATCTAGCAGCAGATTATCAAGCTGTTATCTTGATGGAAGAAATCATTGTGCTCTTGATATATGCGCATCATCAGGTGCACAAGTTGTATCATCATGTTCTGGAAAAGTAGTAGCTTTAAATAATACATGTACTCATAATTATGCTAAGAGTTCATCTTGCGGCTGTGGAGGCGGATTTGGAAACTACGTAGTTGTAGAATCTAATGAAGGTGGATATTCAGGAAACACTTATTGTGTTGATCCAACTTATTATGTACAAGTTCCAACAGACATTAATGCCAATGCAGCAACTACTCAATGCTGTTATGATTATGTTACAGATTTAAAGAAGAGATTAGGTTATAATTAATATAATAAATTGAGACTGTGTCAGAATATTTTTAGTGTATTTTGACACAGTTTTTTTGTATTTGTAGTTTTTTATTATATCCACTATAATGAAATATTGTTATAATATACATGAAGGGAGAGGTGCTTAATGAAAAGATATGTTATTTTTGCATAGCAGAGGCTATTGCAATTTTTTATAAGAATTTGTTATAGCCAATGTTAACCTAAATAAATTAAAGATTTAGGAGGCAGATATGGGCTATAAAAAGGCAGAAGAAGTTCTACCACAAGAATTAATTGAACTTATACAAAAATACGTTGATGGGGAAAATATTTATATTCCAAGAAAGAAAAATAGAAGAGAAAAGTGGGGCAATAAGACAAAGATACGTGAAGAACTAAGAAAGAGGAATGACCTTATTTTTAAGGATTTTCAACAGGGGTACAGGATTGAAGAGTTAGCCCTTAAATATTTTTTATCAGAAAAAAGTATTCAGCGTATTATTCATGAGATGAAAAAGGCATCATAGAAAGTATAGTTAGAAGTATACCAAATAATTAAGGTGTGCTTCTTTTTAACGTATAGAAAGTTTTAAATTATAGTATCTAACTTATATTATTTACTCATACTTTTTTAGAAAAAATTTTGAGGTGGAATTTTGAGGTGTGTGAAGTCATAATTGTTTATGGACAAGCGATTATGAGGAGGGGATTTTGCTGATGAAACCATTTTATTTTGCATAGCAGAGGCTATTGCAAATAGTTAAAAAGAAAAGAGTAATAGCCTTTTGCAATTCTTAAAAGTAATTATATTAAGGAGAAGCAAAATGAGTTATTTAAGAAAGTTTGAATATAAAGTAGTTCCAGAAGGTTCATTTAAGGTGAAAAGAAATTGTTCAGGGTGTGGCTGTAAAGCAACATTCGTTAATACTAATAATTTTAGAGTTAATGCTAATGGTAGAAATTTAGATGTATGGCTTATATACCAATGTGAAAAGTGTAAGCATACTTATAATTTATCAATTTATGATCGTAATAAACCACAGTTTATAGATGAAGAAGAATATAAAATGTTTATTGAGAATTCAAAAGAAGCAGCTATGGAATATGGGAGAAATGTATCACTTTTTTCTAAGAATAAAGCAGAGATTGACTGGAGAAATGTAGAGTATAATTTTGAGGAAGTTACCCCTATAGATGATGGGATACAGCTTAAACAAGGTGATTTATTGGTGATTCATAATAACAGTCAGTTAAAGATAAGAACAGACAAGGTTTTAAGTGAGGTTTTAAATATTACAAGAAGTAAAGTTAAGTCATTAGAGAAGAGTAATCTTATTAAGATTAATGAAAATAGACAAGAACATAAAGTTGAAGTTGAAATATGTGGAGTTATATAGAATTAAGATAAAATTATTTATAATTCACAATCTCTTTAATAATAGATGGTATAAAAATATATTTAAAGTGCACTCTGTATAATTCAAAGTGCACTTAATTTTTTATACTAAATCATAAAGAGAATTATCTGCTGGAAGTATTGAATCTAATGAAGTATTACTGAATATATGGAGTTCATGTAATGCTCTTGTGCAAGCAGTATAGAATAAGTGCTTATCGTGGGCTTCTATATATTTCTCTCCATCTGCAATTATAACTCCATCAAATTCTAAGCCCTTAGCTAGATATGAGGTAATTATATTTACACCTGTTTTAAATTCACATTTATCAGTGGTAATTAAGTTAATGTTAGAATCATGTGCTTTTAAACCATCAAATAATTCTTCACAGGACTTTTTATTCTTACCTATAACTGCAATTGACTTATATCCTTTATTCTTCATATCATTAATAACTTCAGAAATCTGCTTTTCTAAGTTATTATTTGTTATATGAATAGCAGGATTATCACCTAATCTATGAACAGCTTCTATAGGTTCATGAGTATCTAATAACTCTTTTGCAAAATTAGTAATATTAAAAGTCGAACGGTAGCTTTTTGTAAGAACTACAGTTTTTATATCATTGAAGACTTTAGTAATACCATCTCTGCTTTTAACATTAGAATGTTTATCTATTCTTTGGTTTAAATCTCCCATAATAGTCACTGAAGCATTAGGGAAAGTCTTCTTTATCATTTCATAGAATAAAGGACTATAATCTTGAGCTTCATCAACAAGAATATGTTTTATATTATCATAAGTTTTGAAGCCTTCAAGGGCAGCTCTTATATATACAATAGGCGTTATATCTTCATATTTTACTTCATTAAGTGCAAGATATCTTAATGTAACATCTTTTATTTCTTTTAGATTATCTTTGCTGTATTTATCAATGTTATCCCAAAGTAATTTATAGATATATACGTTATTAAAAGAGTTTACCATGCTGTCAACCTGCTTATTAACCTCTTCTCTGCAGTAATCATAAAATACTTTTTTATCTTCTACATAGTCAAAATATACATTGTCTTTATCAGATAGATACTTAGTTTCTACTTGAGAGAATAAGCTGTTCTTAATTACATCAAGTCTATTGAAGAAAGGAATATTATTAAATCTTTCGAAGAAGGTTCTTTCAACAGCTTTTCTTTTTATAATTTCTTTTCCATCTATCATTATAGGTTTTATATTAGTAATAAGTTTTGGAACATCTAACACAAAATTACTTAATACACCCATAAATTCAGGAGTATTCTTATATTCCATAGATTTAGCTCTTAAGTTAAAATCCTTTTTATCTATATTGTCAGAGTAAATATAATCTAAATGATCATTTTTATTCTCATATATATAGTTTTGAGGTAAAAATCTAGCAGCATAAATTTCAAAAGTAGTCTGCTGAATATTAGTTTCGCCAAGGTCAGGAAGTACATCAGAAATATAATCTGCAAAAACTTCGTTAGGGCTGAAGATTAATATATTATCAGCTGTAAGATTTTTTCTGTGTTTGTATAGAAGATAAGCAGATCTGTGTAAAGCAATAGAAGTTTTACCTGAACCTGCAGCACCTTGAATAAATAATACTTTGCTGTCATCACTTCTTAGAATGTCATTTTGTTCTCTTTGAATTGATGCTACTATGTTTTTCATTTTATCAGTAGCATTACCACTTAGCATTGAATTTAAGGCATCATCACATAAGCTTTCGTTAGAGTTATGCATAAAAACAATTTTATTATTTTTTATATTATATTGTCTTGTAAATTCTATTTCACCAGTAACTCTTCTTTGAGGTGTATCATAATATGCAGGGCCTGATTCAAAGTCATAGAACATGTTTGCTACAGGACTTCTCCAGTCAAATACATATATATCAAAGTTATCTCTATCTTCAATAGTAGATAGTCCTATATAAAAGCTATCTGCTTCTTCATCCTCTTCTTTAAAATCTAATCTTGCAAAGTAAGGTGAATTTAGTTGTCTTTCTAAAGTTCTTATTTTGTTATTCTTTTGAGAATGAATTTTTTCATTAAGAGCAACCTGACTGCAGTTTTCATTTATTTCAATTTCATCTAATTCATTTCTGTTATCCCATAAAAATTTTCTATGCTTTATAATGTCTTTGTTTTGACTTTCACTTGAGGAAATATAAGAGTCTAATAAGCATTGTATTTTTTCTACAGTCGTTTTAAGATATATATTTTCATCATTCAAATCTCGTCCGTTTATCATTTTATCAAGCTCCTTAAAAATAGTGGTCAATAAATTTTAATAATAAAATTAAAGACTGTCAAGATAGAACTAGAATAACTTGGCTCATATAATGAAAGAATAGGCATGTCCTAAATTAATAGGACATGCCTCTTCTTAAATTAAGCTGATTCAATATTAATCTGTTAATTCATCAACATAAGCAGTAGTATAATTATTTTCATTTAAAGCATGTACCATATCTATAAGTGGTGATGTAGAATCAAAATTTGCGTATAAAGTATCATTATCTATGGTATAAGTAACATGTTCCATTTCTATTGAAGGATGATAGAAGAAACTTTTTAAAACATTTTTTTTATGAGAATTTAAAGCATTAACTATAGGAGAAGTATCTTCATTTTCTACGAATCCAAGAGGAGTTGGTACAAATAAAGTATCATCACTTCTATAGATATGATTATTATTTTTATAATCATAAGGTTCATAGGCATATTTAAAATATTTCTTTATTACTTCTTGTTGAAGTGGAGTATCAGTATAATGTGCACTTTCAAAAAAATGCACAGGAATATTAAGTGCTGAAGCCGTATTTATTGCATTCTCTATTAACTTAGATGCTTCTTCTTCACTATTATTACAATCTTTAGTTAAGTCCATGCTGACAGCACTTCTACCATCACCATTTTGATGAGTATAGCCATGAAGACCTATTCGTCCACCTTTACTTATTGCATAATCTAATAAGTTTACAAAGGCTGCATTAGCCATATTATTTTGCTTAAGTAAATCATTATCAATATTATCTGTTGGAGCTTTGAAATGAGAAATCCATGCAATATGGAATTTTATATTAGAAAAATATAAATAATCAAACATGCATTTAACCTTAGTCATATTTTCAGCATTTAAGTAAGAATCTCCAGCAGTAAAATCTTCTAGTCTAAATAATGCAATTTCAGAATTTTCATCAGCTTCTTGATTAGTAATTTTTCTTTCTATATCACAATTTACAAGGGTGATGATTTTTGAAGTAAAATCATAAAGTGCAGTTAAATTAAAAATTTGTTCGATATCTGATATACATATATATTTTTCATTTTCATAAGTTAGTAGATTTCCACGAAGAATTCCAGAGAAAGAATCACTTGTGAAGGTATTGTATGTAAGAATAATGTCATTATTTTTATTAACTAAAGAAGTTAAATCACCTTTGTCCAATAATCCATAATGTAATGATTTTGCTATATATTTTAATGGAATATAATAACGTTGAGATTTTAATATTACAGGAATATCACTAATATTTTTATGACTTAGTATATTGAAAGTAATATTAGAAACTTTAGATATAGGTGTAGAATCAAAATTTATAGAAGGATTATAGTTAGGTCCATAGATTGTCTTATCAGAAAGTTTTGAAGAAAGAATATTGTTTTTGACTGTAACTAACTTCTCTTTACTGGAAAAATGATTATATGAGATAATACCTATTAGTAGTATACATATAAATAAAATAGTAGATAAGATAATTTTTTTTGTTAGCTTTCCCATTATTGCCACCTCTGTTCTTAAATTGTAGTGAATTAATTCATCATTATAGCATTATACACTATTAAGTAAAAAAAATACATATTAGAAAATTACATTTAATTAAAAAATAATATTTCGTTAAAAAAAGACATATAAATCTTTTAATACTAAAAAAAATATTATATAATTTAAAAATACAATAAAAGTATATCCTTATATTTGAGGGAGTGGAGGGCAAAATGGTTAAAGGTAGAATACATTCAATAGAATCAATGGGATTAGTAGATGGCCCAGGAATAAGAGTTGTAGTATTTTTTCAAGGGTGTGCATTAAGGTGTAAATATTGTCATAATCCAGATACATGGGCACCTAATTTAGGTGATGAATATACAGCAGAAGAATTAGTAGCTAAAATAAAACGATTTAAACCATATTTTGAAAAAAGTGGCGGTGGAGTAACTTTTTCAGGAGGAGATCCTTTAAGACAACCAGAATTTTTGGTAGAAGTTCTGAAATTATGCAAAGAAGAGGGAATAAGTACATGCCTTGATACGTCAGGATATGGCTTTGGAGATTATGATGAAATATTAAAGTATACTGATCTTGTATTATATGATGTAAAAGATATTACAAGAGAAGGATACAAAAATGTAACTTTAATGGAAATTGACGAAACACTTAATTTCCTTGAGGCTATGAAAAGAAATAATACAAAAATGTGGATAAGACACGTTGTAGTTCCAGGTTTGACAGATGGAGAAGAACATATTAAAGCATTTAATGAGTATATAAAAGCAATACCTAATGTTGAGAAGGTTGAACTTTTACCATATCATCTGCTTGGAGTAAATAAATATGAAAGCATGAATATTAAATATCCTTTAGATGGTGTAGAGGCGATGGACAAGCAACTATGCAATGATTATTATAAATTTATAAATATAAAGTAAAAAAGGTAAGCTGTTAAATTAGAAATTAAAATGATTTATTTAAGTTCTGATTTAACGGCTATTTTTTTACATTTCGTTTATTTTAGATGAAGACTTTTCTTCATACTTTTTTTTAGCAGCAGCATATCGTTTAGGATCGAAGAAAAGGCATAATGATATAAATAATGCTATAGGTATTCCTATGTAAAGCCTTTGGAAGAGAAATGAAAAACATATAGATAAACCTATACAGGCAAGTATAAATTTTATAAAGTTTTTAGTAGTAAAGTTCATGACAACACTCCTAACAATTAAATGGATATATTCATAATAAAACTATATTATACAATTATTATAAAATTAAAGACTGATAAAAGATAGTAGTTTGATATAATTTCTATATAAAATAAATACAATGTTAATAAGGAGGAGGATTGGATGAAGAAATTTATTCTTAGAACTATAGTGACTTTTTCGATTATATTTACTCTTTTATTTAGTATAACTATGTTTATAGAATATACTAATAAGGAAGAATTAAGAGAAGAAGTAAAGGTAGAATATAGAATTGAGGATGGGGAAATAGTTATACCAGATACACCGCCTAAAGTAAAGGTGAATTTAACATTTGCTGAAACTTATTTTTGTATAAGTATAGTATTAACTCTAGCTACACCAATATTGTTTTATTACTTTGGCGGAATTGAAGTGATTAAAAGAAATAATATTAAAAATAAATTTTTAGAAGGTTTATATTTTTGCATTATTTATGGAATATTTGCAGAAATTATTATATTCCCTAAAATACTTTTTTCTAGTTTTTATAGATTAAAATTAGTAGGACTTTCAAGCCAAAGTTTTTTGGGATTTTTTAAAGAATATATGATAGGTAATGTTGAAAGCGTACTTTTTGGGCTTCCTGTAGCAGCTTTTATATATTTTCTATTTATGAAGAAAAAACACTGGTATATATTTACTGCGGCAATATTAATAGCCGTTTCTTTAATTAATAATTATGTGTATCCTTATGTTGATGAAGTTGAAAATGAGCTTATTGATATGGAGGATGGAGAACTTAAAGATAAAATAGTAGAGTTATCAAAAGAGGCTGGTATAGAGGATTTAGATATAAAGGTTATACCTAAAAGTCATAAAACAAGTAGTATGAATGCTTATATGACAGGAATTCATAATAGTAGAAGAATTGTATTTTGGGATACAACCCTAAAACAGTTATCAGATAAAGAAATATTATCAGTAGCAGCACATGAAATGGGACATTATAAATTAAATCATATTCGAAATTCAATGATAATTGGAATGGGTAAAATCGTAATATCTTTATTAGCATTAAACTTTATAATGATAATAATTAAAGGAAAGAAGTATAGAACCATTAATAATATTTTAGTCATTATATTTGCATATAATTTTATAATGTATATTATTACGCCTATGGATACAGCCTATTCAAGAAAAATTGAAACACAGGCAGATGAATTTGCAATGAGAGTTACAGAGGACCCATTAACTAATGGAACACTTGAAATTAGATTTGTTGAAAGCAATTTAACACCTGTAGATGTTAAAGGATTATTTAAGTATATGGCATATGATCATCCAACTGTTAAAGAAAGAATTGAAAATAGTAATAAGTTTGCTAGAAAAATGGCAGAAGAAGAAAGTAAATGACATCACGTTTTTTAGCTAAAGAAGTAATATTTTTCAACATGTAAAAAATAAAGATATCAGACTTTTGTCTGGTATCTTTTTTAAAGTTTGGAACTAAAATATCCAGCAGGAATGTAACCGTTTTTCATACCTTCTATTATTAAAAGATAAGTTGCAGTTGTATCAAATCTAGCATCATGATAGTTGCCGCTTCCTTCAAATAATTGTTCTGATTTATTTTTGATTTGTTCTTTTGTAATATTTAAAAATTTAACAACTTCTTCAAGCTTTGGATTTTTATTTTCGCCATTTGGTCTTGGAATTTTACATATATCTTTATAATATTGCATTGTACAGAAAGTATGCTTTGGCTCATAATCTATACACATATTTTCAAGTTCGCTTTTTAAGAATTTAATATCAAAGTTTACATTATGTCCTATAATAAAATCTGCTTCTTCAAAGTCATGTATAAATTCTTCTAATAAATCTTCAAAATATTGTCCATTTGATAATTCATATAACTTTTCTAATGAAAATCCATGAACAGCTTCTGCAGCAGGATCCATTTCATCAACTGTTATAAAAAAGTTTTTACCAGTAGTTTTTTGTGGTTTTGTTGAAGCATCAATTGTAATAT
>CAKVFO010000128.1 GCA_934746785.1 uncultured Clostridium sp.
TCTGTAAGAGAAGAAAATCTTACAGAATTGAAAAAAGCTTTAAATGAAAAATGTAATCTTACAGAAGAGGACATAATTCCTGTAATAAAAATTGATTCGCCATTATTATTAGAAAAAGTAGATGAAGAGTTGATTAGCAGTATTGAAAAATTAAGACCTTTTGGAAAAGGAAATAGTAGTCCCTTATTTGCAGTTAAAAATTTAAAAGTCACAAGAGTATTCTTTATGGGAAAAGAAAAGAATTTTATGAAGTTTATATTTTTATTGAGAAATAGTAATTTAACTATTGAAGGCGTAAACTTTGATAAATATGAAGGATTTAAAAAAGAATTTATAGATACCTTTGGAGAAGAAAGATTTTTGAAATTACTAGATGACGGATATGCTGATTTTACAATGGATATAATATATTATCCATGTATAAATGAGTATATGGGTAAAAGGAGTATACAGCTTAATATTAAGAATATGAGGATTTCTAATTAGTTATATACATAATATTTTGAGGAGTGATTTTTTTGAGTAAGTACAAGATAATAATGACAGGTGGAGGAACAGCAGGACACGTTACACCGAACATAGCATTAATACCTTCGTTAAAGGAAAAGGGATTTGAAATTAAGTATATAGGAAGTAAGACAGGTATTGAAAAAGAAATAATAGAAAAGAATAATATTCCTTACTTTGGAATATCATCAGGAAAATTGAGAAGATATTTTGATGTTAAGAATTTTTCAGATCCATTTAAAGTTCTTAAAGGAGTATTTGAAGCAAGAAGAATTATTTCTAAAGAAAAGCCAGATGTAATATTCTCTAAGGGAGGGTTTGTTTCAGTACCAGTTGTTATTGCAGCATCTATGAAAAATGTTCCAGTAGTAGCTCATGAATCAGATATAACACCAGGTCTTGCAAATAAACTTGCATCACCATTTTGTGATAAACTATGCGTTACATTTAGAGAAAGTTTAAAGTATGTTAAAGGTGATAAGGGAGTTTTAACAGGAAGTCCAATAAGAGAAGAGATTTTAAAAGGTTCAAAGTTAAAAGGTTTATCAAGATGTGGATTTTTAGGAAAGAAAGAAGTTTTATTTATAATGGGTGGAAGTTTAGGCTCAAAGGTACTTAACGATGTTATAAGAAATAATATTGATATATTAGTAGATGAATTTGATATTATTCATATATGTGGAAAAGGAAATGTTAATGAGGCTTTAGAAGGAAAGAAAGGTTATATTCAATTTGAATATGTAAATCAAGAATTACCTGATTTAATGGCAGCGGCTGATTATATTATCTCAAGAGCAGGAGCTAATTCTATATTTGAGTTTTTAGCATTAAAGAAACCAACATTATTAATACCGCTTTCAAGAAAAGCAAGTAGAGGAGATCAGATTTTAAATGCTGAATCATTCAAAAAAGAAGGATATTCTTTAGTACTTGAGGAAGAGGAAATTACAAAAGAAAGCTTTATAGGGAAAATAGAAGAGTTAAAAAAACAAAAGGAAAATATCGTAAAAAAAATCAAATCAGGGAACAGAAAAATAGGAAATGATGCAGTTGTTGATGTAATAATGGATTCAATTAAAAAATAAATAAAATAAATTGATTGAAATGACTGAAAATTTATATTATTACTAATTTATCTTGCTATAACAAATTGCCTTGCAAATTTATTCGAGTGTTATATAATGTAATAGGTAGGTTTATTTATCTAGAAAGACAAAGATAATGCTTTGATGGTGTATGCTAGTTTATTTACTAAAAAAGTTTACACATCAAACTCATTTAAATTTGAAAGAGAGGTCTACGCGATGAGAAAAATGAAAACTATGGATGGTAATACAGCAGCTGCTCATATAGCTTATGCTTTTACAGAAGCTACTGCAATCTATCCTATTACGCCTTCATCACCAATGGCAGAACATGTTGATGAATGGGTGGCACAAGGAAGAAAAAATATTTTTGGACAACCAGTAAATGTTGTGGAAATGCAATCAGAAGCAGGAGCAGCTGGTGCAGTTCACGGATCATTACAAGCAGGAGCATTAACAACTACATTCACAGCTTCTCAAGGTTTATTATTAATGATTCCAAACATGTACAAGATAGCTGGAGAATTATTACCAGCAGTATTCCATGTATCAGCAAGAGCACTTGCAACATCTTCACTTAACATATTTGGTGATCATCAAGATGTAATGGCAGCAAGACAAACTGGTTTTGCAATGTTAGCTGAAGGTTCAGTACAAGAAGTTATGGATTTAGCAGCGGTTGCACATTTGAGTGCAATAAAATCAAGAATACCATTCTTAAACTTCTTTGATGGATTTAGAACATCTCATGAAATTCAAAAAATTGAAGTTCTTGAATATGATGAATTAGCTAAGTTAGTAGATTATGATGCATTAGATGCATTTAGAGCAAGAGCATTAAATCCAAATCATCCTGTTACAAGAGGTACAGCACAAAATGCGGATATTTACTTCCAAGAAAGAGAATCAGTTAATAAGTTCTACGCAGCACTTCCTGATACAGTAGAAAATTATATGGCTGAAATTACAAAACTTACAGGTAGAGAATATCACTGCTTTGACTACTATGGAGCACCAGATGCTGATAGAATAATCGTAGCAATGGGATCTGTAACAGATGTTTGTGAAGAAACTATAGATTATTTAAATGCAAGAGGAGAAAAAGTTGGTGTTGTTAAAGTAAGACTTTACAGACCATTCTCTGTTGAAAAATTAATTAAGGTAATACCAAGCACAGTTAAAAAAATTGCTGTACTTGATAAAACTAAGGAAATTGGTGCTTCAGGTGAACCATTATACTTAGACGTTAAAGATGCATTCTATGGAAGAGAAAATGCACCAGTTATCGTTGGTGGTAGATTTGGTCTTGGTTCAAAAGATCCAAATCCAGGACATATAGCTTCAGTTTATGCAAACTTAGCTAAGGAAGCTCCAAAGAACGGATTCACTATAGGAATAGTTGATGACGTAACTAATACTTCACTTGAAGTAACTGAAGATATAGATGCTACACCAGAAGGAACTACTGCTTGTAAGTTCTGGGGATTAGGATCAGATGGTACTGTTGGTGCTAACAAGAGTGCAATCAAGATTATCGGTGATCATACAGACATGTATGCTCAAGGATACTTCTTCTATGATTCTAAGAAATCAGGTGGTATAACAGTATCGCACTTAAGATTTGGTAAGAAAGAAATTAAGTCACCATACTTAATTAATAAAGCAGATTTTGTATCATGTTCTAACCAATCTTATGTTCATAAGTACAATGTGCTTGATGGATTAAAGCCAGGAGCAACATTCTTACTAAATACAATCTGGTCTCCAGAAGAGTTAGAAGAAAAGTTACCAGCAGCTTATAAGAGATTTATGGCTAACAACAATATTAACTTCTATACAGTTAATGCTGTTAAGATAGCTCAAGAAATCGGTCTTGGCGGAAGAATCAACATGATTATGCAATCAGCATTCTTCAAATTAGCTAAGATTATACCAGTTGAAGATGCAATCAAATATTTAAAAGATGCAGTTGTAACTTCATATGGTAAAAAGGGACAAAAGGTTGTCGATATGAACAACGCTGCTATAGATAAGGGAATTGAGTCTATAGTTAAAATAGATATTCCAGCAGCATGGAAAGACGCTGTTGATGAAGAAGATCAAGATACTAGAAAGAAATCAGACTTCGTTAAGAATATAGTTGAACCAATGAATAGACAAGAAGGAGATTCGCTTCCTGTTTCAGCATTCATTGGAATGGAAGATGGTACTTGGGAAGCAGGTACTGCTGCATATGAAAAGAGAGGAATAGCAGTTAATGTACCAGAATGGCAGGCAGATAAGTGTATACAATGTAACCAATGTGCATTTGTATGTCCACATGCAGCTATTAGACCAGCATTATTAACTGAGGGAGAAGCTAAGAACGCTCCATCATCATTGAATGCTGTACCAGCTAAAGCTATTAAGACAGAAGAACCATTACAATTCTTCATAGCTGTAACACCGTTAGATTGTACAGGTTGTGGAAACTGTGCTCAAGTTTGTCCTGCACCAGGAAAGGCTTTAGTAATGAAACCACAAGATACTCAAGCAGAACAAATGGAAGCATGGGATTACTGCATGGATGAAGTTTCACCAAAGGAAAACCCAATGAAGAAGACTACTGTTAAGGGAAGTCAGTTCGAACAACCATTACTAGAGTTCTCAGGAGCTTGTGCAGGTTGTGGAGAAACTCCATATGCTAAACTTGTAACACAATTATACGGTGATAGAATGATGATAGCTAATGCTACAGGCTGTTCATCGATTTGGGGTGGTTCAGCACCATCGTCACCATATACTAAGAACCATAAAGGATATGGTCCAGCTTGGGCTAATAGTCTATTTGAAGATAATGCTGAATATGGCTTAGGTATGTTCATGGGAGTTAACACTATCAGAAGAAGAATAGTTGAAAATTGTAAGAAGTTATTAGAAACTGGAATAGATGGAGAAGTTAAAGAAGCTGTTGAAGATTGGGTAGCTAATGTAGATAACGGTGAAGGAACTAGAACTAGATCTGAAAGATTAGAAGCAGCATTAATGACTGTTAATACTCCAGAAGCAAAAGCTATTTTAGATGAAAAAGACTACTTCGTTAAGAGATCTCAATGGATTTTCGGAGGAGACGGATGGGCATATGATATTGGATACGGTGGAGTTGATCACGTATTAGCGTCTGGTGAAGATGTAAATATTATGGTATTTGATACAGAAGTTTACTCAAACACAGGAGGACAATCTTCAAAGGCAACACCAACAGCTGCAGTTGCTAAATTTGCTGCAAGTGGTAAGAAGACTAAGAAGAAAGATCTTGGTATGATGGCAATGACTTATGGTTATGTTTATGTTGCTCAAATTAATATGGGAGCAGATAAAAATCAAGCTCTTAAGGCTATTGCAGAAGCTGAAAGCTATAAGGGACCATCATTAATAATTGCTTATTCACCATGTATAAATCATGGAATTAAGCTTGGTATGAGTAACAGTCATTTAGAAGCTAAGAGAGCAGTTGAATGTGGATACTGGCAATTATATAGATACAACCCACAATTAAAAGGCACTAAGAATCCATTTACTTTAGATTCTAAGGAACCAATTGGAGATTTTAAGGAATTCTTAATGGGTGAAGTTAGATATGCATCACTTGCTAAAGCATTCCCAGAAGCCGCAGAAGCATTATTTGAAAAGACTTATAATGATGCAATGGAAAGATTAGAAGGATATAAAAAGTTAGCAGCTGCTGAAAAGTAATTACTGCTTGATTTAAGAGACAGGTTTTGCCTGTCTCTTTTTATGCTATAAAAAAGCAAATATATTTTAAATAAATAGATAAAAAATAAAATTTTACTTTTATTATTATGAAAAAGAGGGTACAATATTAAATATCATTGAAAAAATAGGAGGTAAGAATATGAGTAATTGTGGATGCGGACATGATCATGAACATAATCATGAACATGAAGAATGCGGATGTGGATGCGGACATGACCATGAAGAAGCTCTTGTAATTGACTTAGAAGATGAAAATGGAAATGTAGTATCATGTCCTGTTATAGATTCTTTTGAATATGAAGGAAATGAGTATTTATTAACTCAAAATCCAGAAGATGAATCAGTTTATATGTTTAAAATTGTGAATGAAGAATTAGTAGTTCCAGAAGAAGAAGAATTCAACAAAGTAGCTGAATACTATAATGAAGTATTAGTTCAAAAATAATTTAAAGGTCCTTGTGATTATCATAAGGGCTTTTACTATATTAATATATATAAAAAAATAGGTAAAAATATAAAGAGGCAATTTACAATAATTTATAATAATGATATATTTTAAATATATGGTAAAAGAAGGTGTGTACATGAAATATGCAGATTTACATATACACTCTTCATTTTCAGATGGATGTCTGTCACCAGAAGAGATAGTAAAAGAAGCTAAAGATAAAGGAATTGAATATATATCCATAACAGATCATGACACAATATTGTCACAATATATAATAAAACAGAATATACATGGTATTAAAATTATACCTGGCGTTGAATTTAGTTCTGAATATAAAGGAACTGAAATACATATATTAGGCTATTATATTGATATAGAAAATGAAAGCTTAAAAGAATTAGTGAAACTATTACAAGAATTAAGAATAGCACGAAGTAAGGAGATTGTAAAAAAGTTAAAAGAAAATAATATTTTTATAAATATAGATGATTTATTGGCTGAAAATAATCATGTTATTGGTAGAGGTGATATAGCATGTGAATTAATAAAAAAAGGATATGTAAAGACATATAAAGAAGCTTTTAATAAATACTTAATGAAGGGCAGATTAGCCTATGTAGATGGATTCAAAATATATTATAAAAAGATATTGAAAGTAATTAAGGATAGTAAAGGTATTTCTGTGCTTGCACATCCGGGAAAGATATATAGAAATATTCAAATAGAGTCTGTGATAAAGGATATGAAAGTTTATGGGCTTAATGGTATAGAGGTTTATCATTCAGCTCACACAAAAGAACAAATAAACTATCTTTATAATTTAAGTAAAAAACATAAACTTATAATAACAGGGGGCAGTGATTTTCATTCTATGAATTCTAATAGTTCTTTATTAGGTTCACAGGGAATAAATAAGTTATTAATGGAAAAATTAATAAATTATAAACTAAAGCAATAAATGGAGGAATGAATAATGGGATATTCAAGAAAGGCGGAAAATATTACACCGTCAGTAACATTGGCAATTACAACAAAGGCAAAGGAATTATCTAGCGCAGGAGTAGATGTAGTAAGTTTTGGAGTTGGGGAACCAGATTTTAATACACCAAGACATATAATTGATGCAGCAATAAAAGCAATGGAAGAAGGTAAAACAAAATATACTGCAACTCCTGGTATACCTGAATTAAGAAAAGCTATTTGTGAAAAGTTCAAAAAAGATAATGGATTAACTTATACACCAGATCAAATAGTTGTTTCAACAGGCGCTAAACAATGTTTAGCTAATGCATTCCTAGCAACTTTAAATCCAGGGGATGAAGTTTTAATTGCAGCTCCATATTGGGTAAGCTATCCTGAACTTGTAAAACTTGCAGATGGGGTTCCAGTAGTAGTTAATACAACTGAAGAAACTATGTATAAATTCTCTCAAGAATCACTAGAAGATGCAGTTACAGATAAGACAAAGGCAATTGTTTTAAACAGTCCAAACAATCCAACAGGTACTATATATGAAAAAGAAGAACTTGAAATGATTGCAGAGTTTGCCAAAGAACATGATTTGATAATCATAGCTGATGAGATATATGAAAAACTTATATATGATGGAAAAGAGCATATAAGTATAGCTAGTTTATCAGAAGATGCTTATAAGAGAACAATAGTTATTAATGGCTTGTCAAAAGCATTTGCGATGACAGGATGGAGAATTGGTTATTTGGCAGCTGATAAGAAGATTGCTAAACTTATGAGCAGCATCCAAAGTCATATGACATCAGGGACAAATTCTATAACTCAATATGCAGCTGTTGCAGCTCTTGAAGGTGATATGACAGAAATGCGAAATATGGTTAAAGAATTTGATAAGAGAAGAAATTACATGTTAGAAAGAATAGAAGGTATGGAAGATATAACTTGTATTAGTCCATCAGGAGCTTTTTATGTAATGTTGAATATTGGACAGTATTTAGGAAAGGCTATTTCAGGTATTAAAGTTGCTAATTCAGTTGAATTTGCAGATAAGCTTCTAGATGAAGAAAAAGTTGCAGTTGTACCAGGTGCAGGATTTGGGTTAGATAGTTATGTAAGATTATCTTATGCAACTTCTATGGAAGAAATTAAAAAAGGTTTAGATCGAATAGAAAATTTCTTAAAGAAATTTGATTAAATATTGTTATATAAATAATCAGGAAAAAAGATGGAGTCTTATTAAGGCTTCATCTTTTTAATACATATGGCATATTAGTTATAGTATAATTAGCAAACAGAATTGCCTGTATTAATAATTATTTATTTATAATAATAAATGTAATATAATAGTTATATAAGATAATTGGAGGAATAAAGTGGAAAGATTAGCGATATTTGATGTGGATTATACTATAACAAAAAGGGAAACTTTAATGGAATTATACAAATATAGTTTGAAAGAAAATAAAAAAAATTTAATATATATGCCTAGAGCTTTATTTAGTGGCTTGCTATACATATTAAAAATTTATGATGAGAAAAAGGTGAAGGAATCATTTTTAAAGTTCATAGAAAATATGTCAGAGGAAAATTTGGATAAATTCACCAAGAGGTTTTATGATAATAGATTTAAAAATATATTATACAATGATTCTTTAAAAATGATGAAAAAATTAAAAGCAGAGGGATATAAGATATATTTAATTTCTGCTTCTCCTGAATTTTATCTTAAGCATTTATATGAAATAAAAGAAGTTGATAAAATTATAGGAACAAAATTTTATATAAATGATGGTAAGTTTTCAAGAAGAATGGATGGATTAAATTGTAAAGGCGAAGAAAAAGTTAAGAGGCTTAAGGAATTTCTTAAAGAAGAAAAAATAGATGTGGATTTTAAAGAATCTTACATGTTTTCAGATTCTTTATCAGATAAGCCTTTATTAGAATTAGTAGGTAAACCGTATTTGATTAATTATAAGAAAAGACATAATATAGAAATATTAAAATGGAAATAGGTTATGTAATAAAAATGCACATATGAGGCACTTTTAATAGATAAGAAGGGGTGGGTTACTGAAGGAAGTAGATCTAATATATTTTTTGTTAAAGGAGATTGAATATATACATCTGAATCTCATGATGTTTTATTGGGAGCTACACGTGTAAAAATACTGAATGTTGATAAAAAATATTGCGATATATGAAAAACATTTATTTTAGAAACGTTTCCCAATATTTTATCAGTGCAAAAGATTGATGAAAAGGAACTTGATGTTAACAATAAAATAATGAGATATTTGATGCAAGAATAAAAGGAGACATATTTTAATAGTTATTAAGTGAAAAGGGGGATGAAGATAATGGGGTATAAATTTTCAGGTAAAAAGCTAGATGAATGTTTAACTAAAGCAGAAGAAAAACTTGCTACAACAAGAAAAAATTTAAAATACAGAATACTTGAAGAAGAAAGAGGAATCTTTAGAAAGTATTGTGCTATAGAAGTAGAATTGAAAGATGATAAATATAAAGAAGAAGTTCCTAAAAATACAGATAAAATTGTTGTTACTGAAAATAGAATAATGTTAAAAACGACAGGAAAATATGAAATGAAGTTTGCTAAAGATATAAAGATTGAAATAAATGGAGAAGATTTTACAGGTAAAAATAATGCCATAGTAAAATCTAGTGATATGATAAGTTACCATTGTGAGAATGATATTGGTCAAAGAAGAATGAATATTTCATTAAGCAAAGATAAAATGGAGGCAAGATTGTCAATTGAATATGTTCCGGAAAAGATTAGAAAGGTAACTGGATTTTTTAAGTCAACGGGGGAAATTGAATTAAAG
>CAKVFO010000129.1 GCA_934746785.1 uncultured Clostridium sp.
TTTTAAAAGAATATTTGAATGAAAAAGAAGATGGAGTTAAAGTAGAGAAAGATGATTCTTTAATAGTAAATTTTGATATTACTTATGGGGATGGAGAAAGTGAAAATTATACTTGTAATAATGAAAGTGAAGTTTTTGGAGATAGGAAACTAGAAGAAAAACAGTATGAAGTGAAAGATGATTTATATTATTCAGAGAGTGAAAAAGGATATGATATCGAAAGTGAAATAGGTAAGTGGACAAATTGTGTGGATGAATGGTGTGAGTGTAGTAATAAGGATAAGGAGAAAGAATATAATAGCTGCGAAGAAATAGAAAAGAATTATATTGATAAAATAGAGAAGGATGAGATTAAAGAAAATTGTAAGTGTAAAGGTAAGATAGCTGTATATTCAATTTTGTCTTTAAATGAAAGTACAACATTGAAGGGTGTTACTATTAATTTATATAGAATAAATGGTGTTAAATCTGAATTAGTTTGTAGTAAAGAAACTAATGAAAATGGATTGGCACTTTTTAATGATGTAGACGAAGGCAATTATAGGATTATTCAGATAATCGATAAGAGATATTTTGAAAGACCTACTTATTTAACATGGAATGAAGTAAATATATGTGATGCTAATAAAGAGTATGTATTATATGTATTAAATACTTTGAAGAATTATAGAAAAAATTAATATTTTTTATAAAAAAACTGTGATAATATAAAAGATATTTGTATTTCACAGTTTTTTTTATATAATTAATTAGTGAAATACATAAGTGAATTTTAAGAAGAGATATATTAGGAGGCATAATATGAATATTAACATTAAAAGGATAAATAATAGAGCGAAAATCCCTACAAGAGGATCTGAGTATAGTGCAGGTGCAGATTTATATGCATGCTTAGATGAAGGTATTGAAGAATTAAATATTAAACCAGGGGAAACAGTGATGATTCATACAGGAATAGCAGCTGAAATACCAGTAGGTTATGCAGGCTTAATTTATGCGAGAAGTGGTTTGGCAGCTAAAAAAGGTCTTGCACCAGCCAATAAAGTTGGAGTAGTAGATTCAGATTATAGAGGAGAATTTATGGTTGCTTTACATAATCATTCATCACAAGTTCAGTCAATTTCAGATGGTGAACGTATAGCACAATTAGTTGTTACACCTTTTTTACCTGTAGAATTTGTTGAAGTTAAGGAATTATCAGATACAGTAAGAGGTGAAGGCGGATTTGGAAGTACTGGAACTAAATAAATAATTGTAGCGCCAAAAAGAAAAATTTCCTTTAGTACTTAAAAGAGGTAGAAGTAGTATTTTTAAACCCACAAGTTATGATTTTGGAGCATAAAAATATTACTTCTATCTTCTAATTTTTTTAGAACCTTTGACAGGCTTTAACGAAGTGTTTTCCTTTGAAAAAAAGTTAGAATCACAGTTGAAAGATTTTTAAGAGATTTATGTAATTTTATTATTCTTCAGCAGAAAGTTCTTCCCATTCATCATATAGCTGTTCTAGTTTTTCTTCAACAGCTTTTATTTCTTTATTTACTCTTTCACTTTCAACAGGATTTGAATATATTTCTTCTAAGCATTGAGATTCTTGAAGATTATTTAATTCTTCTTCAGCTTTTGTAATATCATTTTCTATGGTTTTTATTCTTAATTTTTTAGCTTTTTCTTCTTTTTTAGCTTCACGTTTTTTTCTATTATCTTCTTTAATTTGAGTTTTAGTTTTACCTTTTGCAACTTCTTCTAAGGTTTCAAATCTTTGAGGATTCTTTTTCTTTTCTACATAGTAGCTATAGTTTCCTAAGTATTCGTTTAAACCATCCTCTTTTAATTCAACTATTTTATGAATAACTTTATTTAGAAAATATCTATCATGTGATATAACTATTAAAGTACCATCATAGCTAAGAATTGCATCTTCTAACGCTTCTCTAGACATAATATCAAGATGGTTTGTAGGTTCGTCAAGAAGAAGAAGATTAGATTTTGAAAGCATAAGTTTTAAAAGGTTAATTCTACACTTTTCTCCACCACTAAGCTTATCAATAGTTTTAAATACATCATCACCTTTAAATAGGAATGAACCAAGAAATCCTCTAAGTTTACTTGTGGTAAGATAAGGGAAATCATCCCATACTTCATCTAATATAGTTTTACCTTCAGAAAGATTAGATTGTTCCTGATCATAGTATCCAACATTAACGTTTGTACCTAGAGTTTTAACACCTGAATCAGGTTTTACTTTATCCATTATTATTTTAAATAAAGTAGTTTTACCACGGCCATTTTCGCCTATAAGAGCGATTTTATCTCCTCTTTTTAAGTCTAAAGATACATTAGAAAATAAGTGCTTATTTTCATAACTTTTAGATAGTTTTTCTATATGTAAAACATCATATCCACTTTTAACAGCTGTTTCAAAAGAGATTTTAGATGGATCTTTATCTTTATCAGGTACATCTATTCTTTCTATTTTATTAAGTGCTTTTTCTCGACTTTCAGCAGCTTTAATACTTTTTTCTCTATTAAAAGATCTATACTTTTCTATAATAGCTTCTTGTCTTTTAATTTCAGCTTGTTGAAGATTATATGCCTTTAGCTGGTTTTCGTAATCTTTTTTTCTAAGCTCTAAAAATTTTGTATAAGGTGCATTATAACAGTTAACATGGCCATTAATAACTTGAAAAGTCTTTGTTGTTACTGAATCTAGGAAAAATCTATCGTGGGATATAACTAGAACAGTACCCTTATAACTTTTTAAGTAATCTTCTAACCATTCAATTGCTTCAAGGTCTAAGTGGTTAGTAGGCTCGTCTAGAAGTAAAATGTCTGGAGATAAAAGAAGAAGTTTACAAAGAGCAACTCTAGTTTTTTGTCCTCCACTTAAGGTGTTGATTAATTTATCAAAGTCATTCTCAAAAAATCCTAATCCTTTTAATACTCTATTAATTTCGCCTTTATATGTATAACCTCCTCTATTGGTATATAGTTCTTGAGCAGTTGTGTAGTCTTTTATTAATTTATTATGATATTCAGCATTACTTTCATCATAAGGTTCATTCATTTTTATTTCTAAAGTTTGAAGCTTGTTTTCTAATCTTAAAAGATCAGAAAATACAGTAAGCATTTCATTGAATATAGTATTTTCTGAATCTAGGTTTAAGTGTTGAGATAGATATCCTACAGTTTTATTTTTATCTATAAAAATTTCTCCATCATCAAAACTTAACTGTTTAGTTAAAATCTTAAATAATGTAGATTTTCCTTCACCATTAGCACCTATGATACCAACTCTGTCACCTTCATTTATTGATAAACTTATATCTTTTAATATTTCATCTATACCATAGCTTTTGCTTATATTTTTACAACTTAATACAATCATTTACTTCCCCTCCGTATAAATTTTGGGTACACTATATTTGTGTATACTTAACTTAAGTTTCTTAGTTTATTATACTATTTAACTTAAGTCATATCAATTTATAAGCGTGTATGAGAAAAAGTTATGGGAATAAATAAGAAAATAATTGACTAATGGTCAGATTGGGGTATAATGGTAATTGACTGATGGTCATAAGGAGGAAAAATGCTTAAAAAAGAAAAAAAGGTAAGCAAAGTAAAAGAAAATAAAAGAAGAAAGGAGGAGGAATTATTTACTGCAGCTTATGAACTATTTACGACAAAGGGGACAAATAATACAGCGATAGATGAAATTGTAAAAAAAGCAGGCGTAGCTAAAGGGACTTTTTATTTATATTTTAAGGATAAGTATGATATAATCAATAAATTAATTTTAAGAAAAAGTGTTCAGATAATAGAAGATGCTATGAAAAAAACTGAAGAAGAAAAAATAGAATCTTTCGAAAATCAGACAATATTTTTTATTGATTATTTAATAAATTATTTTAAAACGAATAAGCTATTATTAAAGCTGATAAATAAAAATTTCTCATGTGGATTATATAAAAGAACAATGCTTGGTAGTGGAGATGAATCTCACAAGAAGGTACAGCAGATAATGCAAAACTTTATGGACAATTTGCAAGGTAAATATAACATGAGTTTAAATGAAGCTGAATTAACTTTATTTATGATTTTTGAATTAGTTGGAGGAGTATGTTATAGCTCTATAGTTTTGGGGGAGCCAGAAGACATAGATACAGTAAAGCCAATTTTATTTAAAAAGATTTTAGCTATGATGCGTAACTAAAAAGGGGGATGTTATGGGTGAAGAAATTTAGCAGATTTATTTCAAATAATGATAAGTTTGTTGTTATAGTAGGTATTTTATTATTAATACCTTCTATATTTGGGTATTTATCTACAAGAATAAATTATGATATTTTAAGTTATCTTCCACAAAATCTTGAATCCACTCAAGGAGAGAAGATTCTTGATGAAGTTTTTTCAGATGCATCTACAGGAATTTTAATTGTAGATGGTATGGAAGGAAAAGAGATTGATAAACTTAAAGAAAAAATAAAGAAAATTGATGGAGTAAATGATGCTTTGTGGTTATATGATGTATTAGATCTTAGCGTTCCACAAGACATACTTCCAAGTAAACTAAGTGATAAGATTTATAGTGATGATGCTACAATGATGATTATTAAATTTAATAATTCAACATCATCAGAAAGCACTTTAAATGCAATTGGAGAAATAAAAGAAACAATAAATGAAAATTGCTTTTTAAGTGGAATGTCTGCAATTTTTAAAGATACAAAAGATTTATCAGATAAAGAAACACCTTTATATGTAGGTATTGCAGTTTTATTATCTATAATAGTTTTAGTATTAGCTATGGAATCTAGTTTAGTTCCAATAATTTTTATGGTCTCAATAGGATTTGGAATTCTTTATAATATGGGAACTAATATTTTTCTAGGTGAAATTTCATATATTACAAAGGCTTTAGCCGCAGTCCTACAACTAGGAGTAACAATGGATTATTCTATATTCCTAATGAATAGATATGATGAAGAACTTAAAAAACATGATTCTAGAAGAGAAGCAATGTCAGAAGCTATTAATGCAACAATGCTTTCAATATCAGCAAGTTCATTAACTACAATAGCAGGTTTCTTAGCACTTTGTACTATGGATTTAACTTTAGGAAAAGATATAGGACTTGTAATGGCTAAGGGAGTATTTATAGGAGTAATTTGTTCAGTGACAATCTTACCAGCATTTGTACTGACTTTTGATAAATTAATTCACAGATTTAAGCATAGAACAATAGTACCTAAATTTAATAAAATAAGTTTATTAATAGTAAAGAATTATAAAGTTATAATTGTTATATTCTTATTAACAATGATACCAGCATTTATAGGGCAATCAAAAGCAAAAGTTTACTATAACTTAGATGAGACACTTCCTAAAGACACACCTTCAATAGTAGCCTTAAATAAGATGAAAAATGATTTCAATATGATGACTACTCAATTTATCTTAGTAAATGATAAAACAGAATCTTATAAACTCAAAGAAATGGCGGATAGAATAGAAAATGTAGATGGAGTTAATACTGTTATTTCTTATGATAAGTTTGTAGGAGTAGGAATACCAGAAGAATTTATACCTGATAAAGCTAAAGAGGTATTTAAGCAGGGTGGATATAATATGATTCTTGTTAATTCGTCATATAAAGCAGCTTCAGATGAAGAAAATAATCAAATTGACAAGATTGATTCAATAGTCAAAGAATATGATAAAGATGGAATGATAACAGGTGAAGCACCTTTAACAAAAGACTTAATAGGTATAGCTGATACAGATTTTAAGAAGGTTTCTTTTGCCTCTATACTGGCAATATTTATCATAATTTTAATATCTTTCAAGTCTATTAGTATTCCAGTTTTACTTGTTGCATCTATAGAATATGCAATATTTATTAATATGGGTATCCCTTATTACACAGGTACTGTTATACCATTTGTAGCAAGTATAGTAATAGGAACTATTCAATTAGGAGCCACAGTTGATTATGCTATACTTATGACTTCTAGATTTAAGGAAGAGCTTAATAATGGATATGATACTAAAGAAGCTTTGGTTGTAGCTGTAAAAGAAAGTTCTAAATCAATAGTAACCAGTGGTTTAACTTTTTTTGGAGCAACTGGGGGAGTTGCATTAATATCTGATTTGGAACTTATAAAGAGTCTTTGCTTCTTAATGGCAAGAGGAGCTCTAGTAAGTATGGTAGTAATTATTTTTGTATTACCATCGTTGTTAATGGTATTTGAAAAGTTAATAAATAAGACAACTTTAAGCTGGAGAAATAATGAAGATAGAAGTAATGAAGCAGTGAAGACAATATAAGGGGGAGTTTATATGAAAAATGCTATGTCAAAAAGAGTTATTGTATTGGTTATGATAGGTTCAATAATGGGAACAACAGTGGCACAGGCTGCAGAAGTTAAGAAAGATGAATCAGTTTATGTTACTTTAGGTTATACAGGAAACTTAGAAAAAACTACAGTTTCAGATTGGATACATAGTGAAGAAGGTGGAATTACAGTCTTTGATAAGTCTGAACTTAAAAATATTAAAAATGTTAAGAGTGATGTTGAACCAGAAAAGAATGGTGAAAATTTAATCTGGGATATGGATGGAAACAATCTTTATTATCAAGGAACTACTAATAAAGATATTCCATTGGATATAGCTATAAAATACTATTATGAAGATGAAGAAATTGACCCGGAGGATTTAGCGGGGAAATCTGGTAAAATTAAAATAGAAATAGATATTAAAAATAAGGAATATAAAGATGCAGATATAAACGGTAAGATGAGAAAAATCTATACACCATTTGTTGTAGCAGGGGAAGTTACATTACCTAATGACAAGTTTAAGGATGTATCTGTTGAAGGAGCAACAACTATTTCAGAAGGAAATAATATTTTAGTTGCTTTTGCAAAGATGCCAGGTCTTAGTGACAGCTTAGAACTTGATTCTATACCTTTTGAGAAGGTAAATGAAGTTAAAGATAAAGCTGATATATTAAATGATAAGAAGATAGTAGTGGAAGCAGATGCTGAAGAATTTTCTTTAGGACCTATAATGATGACTGCTGCAGCTGATACTTCAATGCTTGGAGATTTAGATGGAACATTAAATTTAACTGAGTATAAAGAAAAAATTGATGCATTACAAGATAACTTTAATAAACTTTTAGATGGAGAAACTCAAATACATGATGGAATAGTTGATGGATATTCAAAAGCAAAGACTAAAATTGCAGATGCAGCTCCAAGAATGCAAGGGATGATTAATTTAATAAAGAGTCCTGATCAAGTTGGTAGAGCTAATGAATTATTAGATGATGCATATGAAGCAAAGGATATGCCAACAGATGTATTAAAAGCTGATATTTATAATTTTTCTGCTAAGTATATGAATAATTTACAGATATTAAATAATAAGGCTGAACTAGAAAGTTTAAAGGTCTTTGCAAATCAATGTATTACAATGAAAAAAAATGGGCAGCTTAATGATCTTCTTGTTAAATACAATAAATTAGTACAGATGAAAAAGTCAGGTCAAATTAATAATCTAAAAGAAGAATATGAGATGATTAAAAAATTAGATAGTTCAGGACAGTTAATGAAGTTTAAGCAAGGGTATGCTAAGGTAAGCGCTATGAAAAAATCAGGCCAGTTAGATAAACTTATTACTGGTGGAAAAAGTATTTTAAATAATTATAACGAAATAAATAAAGTTTCTCAATCAGTTGTCTCTATATTAAATGATAAAGGAGTTTTGTTATTACTTAATGATATTAATACAATGGAAAGTGCTTATGGTAAATTAACACCAGAAACAAAACAAGTATTAAAGGTATTGGCTTCTAGCATAACACCAGAAAATTTAAAAGCAATTAACAACATGACTGATGAATTAACACCAGTTCAAGAGAACTTAAAAAAGGCTATAGATGCAGCAGGAGGAATTAATAATTTTGTAACTACTCTTAGAAGTTCATTAGCAACATTAGGAACTTTGTCAAAAACTTTATCACAAGTAGATTTTGCAGGTATAAATGCTGATGTAAGTAATTATGGAAGTGCATATCTAGTTTTAAGAGGAGAACTTATGGCTTCTGCAGCTACAGGAAACTTAGAGGCTAAGAAAATTGAATTAAAGAGAAGCGTAGCTGCTATTTATAAATCTAGCCCAGAGTTAGCAGCACAATTACAAGGAGCAATAGATAAATTCTCTAATAATTTGTCTCCTCAAGCTATCCAAAAAGATTGTGAAAAGGCTCAGAAAAATGCGGCTACTTTACAAGGTTTATCAGAAGGGGTTAAAACTTTGCAAAGTGTTACGCCTTTATTAAATCAAATAAATGCTTTGACTTCTGATGAAGCTAAATTAAAAGCAGCATTAAGTCTTTTAACAGGTCAAAATCAAGCAATGGCAAATCTAAAAATTTTAGCTAATGCTATATCTTCATTACCTCAAGATCAACAAGGAATATTGATTGGTATGATTAGTAATTTAGGTAATGTAATGGATCATATAGATTCAAATAAACAAACTATAGATTCTATTAATGTATTAGCTGGTAAGTATTTATCAGAAGATGAAATTGAAAAATTGAATAAATATGCATCAGAATTAAATAATGCAAAAGATTTAGTTACTGAATTACAAAAAATAAATATTTCATCTAATTATATACCAGATATAGACTTATCTAAGTTGAATGTACCTAATGTAGATATGTCAATTTTAGAAGGAGATATACCAGAAATAGATCCATCTATATTTAATATTAATTTAGGTATTGATTTTAATAATATTGATGGAATGATTAATAGTGGAAAAGGTATTGCTGATAATGTTTTTGATATGTCTGAGAAGTTAATGAAAATGCAAGGACATTTAAAAAATGATGAAGATATTTTAAGGGTAATGAAAGATTCATTGGAAAAAGATAATGTAAATGAAGCAAGAAAAATGCTTAAGGAACTTCCAGAATATAAATCACAATTAGATGAGTTAAATAGTGGAATACAACAACTTAATGATGGTATGAATCAATATAAAAATGAAGGAATAGATGTAATTCATACTAAAGGGTCTGATGCACTTACAGCAGTAGATGAATTAGCTTTAGTTAAGGATCAAATAACACAATCTTCTAAAGACTATGGATGCTTCTCAGGACAAGATGAAAGCGTAAAGGGAAGTACTAAGTTCATAATGAAGACTAAAGAAATTAAGTATGAGACTCCTAAGGAAGAAGAAGAGAAAGAAGAAACAACTGAAAAGAAAGGTTTCTTTGCATGGATTAAGAGTCTTTTTGGAATAGACTAGAATAAAAAAAGGGGCTGTTGAACTATAGTTAAATTCACCTAAAGGTGAGTGAAATTGCCTAAAGGCAGTGAATAAGTGAAATATGGCAAAGCATCATTTCCTTAACTAATTCGAAGAATTAATTTCACTTGCCACAGGCAAATTTCACTTTTCACTCAATTTCAATTGAATTTAACTGTCTGTGCAACAGACCCTTT
>CAKVFO010000130.1 GCA_934746785.1 uncultured Clostridium sp.
GTATAGGTTACTCTGTTTTTTTTAACGTATAGAAAATTAAAAACTTTTTTTGAGAGCGAGTGCTGATTATTATCGACTTTCTTATATGCAAGTTGGTAAATACGTTAGAAAATAATTAAGTTTTAAAGATCATAAATATATTCTCTGCCAGTAATAGTATCAATATGGACTTTAGTAAATTTTATATCAGGACAGCTAGTGATATCTTTTAGGGATTTGTGATATTTTTTTCTGAAGAGACTGAGGATGTAGTTTTTAGTAGGCGTTTCAGTAATTTCTTCAAGTTTTCCTTTTGCAGAGATAGTTTGATATACATCCTTATAAAAGCTTGAAATTGAGTTATCTAAGTATATGCATAAATTTTGAAAGTTAATTTTTGTTTTTGTATTAGAATATATAAAGAAAAAATCTATTTTTGAGTTAATATAATCAAAAGCAAATAGCATTGGCACTATATCTATATCTGTTTGTGATGAAGTACCTAGACTGCAAATATCTTTTTCTTCTAAAATAGATACTATTTCTTTAAGGTGCAGCTCTCTATATTTACATATATCCATAAGATTATCTCCTAATTATATTTTTGTATTATAATATGAAAAAAGTTATAAACATGAAACTAATTTTGATATTGTATATCTTAATAAAGCGTAAATAAAAAGAGATTTATCTTGCTTTTAGATAAATCTCTTTTGTTAAATGAGGGATAAACTAGCTTTTAGGTAGTTTTTTAGGGACTAGAATTAAAAGTTAATCCTTGTAACTAGATAAACAGCTACATGCTGTATTTATAGCATTCATAGCTTGTTGAATTTTTTCTTTGTTTTCAGTTTTTTCAGCCATAGTTTCAGCTTGTTGTAAATTAGATTTTATGTTTTCTACTGCTGTCATACTCATATCGATATAATCTTTAGCTTTGTTTGGCATTAAAATCACCTCTTTTCTGTCGTTACCTTAGTAGTATTTGTAGTTGATTTGTAATTATAACTATAAAGTTCTGGCAGAGTTAACATTATTAGATGGGTAAGCAATTTATTATTATTTTACAGATATCTTCTTCTGAATCAACACAATCATTATCTACCCATCGTTTTAATACCATAGTTATACCAGCTTGAAAAAACACAAAGTAATACATCATTTTATCTTCATCTGTAATATTATTTTTTAAACAGTGGGGCTTAACAACAAGATTAAAAATCCTAGAACTTCCTTCTTCTATAGGGAAGTTTTTACGTTTTTGAAGACACGCTTTATAAAAGTTTTTATTATTTTTTATGAACTTTAAAAATGGTAGAAAGAACTTTTCAGAGGTAAAAAGAATATCACCTAATTCTTCAGGACTGCAATGAGAAACTATTTTTTCGTTCATGGAAGTTTCTAATTTTTCTAAAAGGTCATAAATATCTACATAGTGAGCATAAAAAGTTGAACGATTGATTTTAGATTTTTTACATAACTCAGTTACAGTTATTCTATTAATATCTTTATTATTTAAAAGCTCTATAAAATTTTTTTGAATTTTTCTTTCTGTATCTAAAAATATTTCAATACTTTTTTTATTCATTATAGTATAACATCCTTTGTCCAACATAAATTATGATTTTGATGGTTGTTTACGTGATTTTTGATAATTATACTATAGTTAAATTATTAAGGCAATTTTGACAGAGAGAGGAGATAAAATAATGAGGGCAGCAATATATAATGGAAAGAAAAATATTAAATTAGGAGAGTTAGAAACTCCTAAGACAGGAGAGAATGATATAGTTATAAAAAATTTATATTCTAGTATATGTGGTACAGATGTAGCTGTTTATTTTCATGGTCCTAATACAGGGCATAAAATTACAGTTGGTGGAGAGTTTGGACATGAAATGGTATCTCAGGTGGTTGAAATAGGGAAGAATGTTAAAGACATAAAGGTTGGAGATATTGTTTATCCATATCCTTTATTAGCAAAGGGAGATCCAAGAAGAGCAGGAACTATAGGTGGGTTTTCAGAGTATATTCTTGTACCAGATGCAGAATTAAATAAGCAGATATATTTAGTTGATTCTAAAATTTCAACAAAGACAGCCAGTCTTATTGAACCTTTTACTGTTGGCTGCAGGGCGGCAAGAAGAGGGTTTTCTAAAGAAGGAGAAAAGGCTATAGTTTTTGGTGCAGGAACTATAGGAATAGCAGCAGCAATTACTTTAAAATATTTTGGATGCAGTAAGGTTATGATTTGTGATATTTCTGATTTTAGATTAGGAAAGGCAAAAAAATTAGGATTTGAAATATGTAATAATGCAAAGGAAGATTTGAAAGCTAAAGCAATTAAATTTTTTGGAGAAGCACGAAGTTTAAAGGGTATTACAGCAGATGTTGATATTTATATTGATGCAGCAGGTGCAGAAATAATTTTAGAAACATTTGAGGAAATGGGGAAAATTGAAGCAAGAATGGTTGTGGTTGCTGTTCTTGCAGGTATGAGACCAGTAGATATTTTAGGAATGACTTTTGCACAACATTCCTTAATTGGAAGCGGGGGATATATGCCAGAGGATGTTAAAGATGTTATGGAAATTATGAAAAGTGGAAAATGGGATATAGAATCTATAATAACTCATGAATTCCCTTGGGAAGAACTTTCTAAAGCTATTGAAACAGCAGGAGATGTAGAAAAATCTTTAAATGTAGTTGTTAAATATTAATATAACTATAAGGGTAAAAATGGTATAATTGTTATTTGGAGATGACAATAAGGGGTGGTAAAGTGTTTCAAAATAAAAAGAAAGACTATAAAATGGACATGTGTACAGGTCCTGTACTTAAGAAAATGCTTATCTTTACGATTCCTCTAATGTTTTCAAGTATACTTCAGTTGTTATTTAATGCAGCTGATATTGTTGTAGTAGGAAAGTTTGCAGGAGATAATTCCTTGGCTGCTGTAGGTTCAAACTCAGCGCTTATTGGTCTGGTGACTAACTTATTTTTAGGATTATCTATTGGTTCAAATGTTCTGACAGCAAAATATTATGGAGCTAAAAAAGATAGGCATTTAAGAAGAACAGTACATACATCAATGCTCTTAAGTATAATCAGTGGAGTGCTTTTAACTTTTGTTGGAGTTATAGGAGCAAGACAGATATTAATATGGATGCAGACACCAGAAGAAGTTTTAGATCTTGCAGCAAAATATCTTAGAATTTATTTCTTAGGGATGACAGCAACTATGGTTTATAACTTTGGAAGTGCAATACTTAGAGCAGTGGGAGATACAAAAAGACCTTTATACTATCTTTTTTATGCAGGTATAATTAATGTTGTATTAAATTTGATTTTTGTTATTGTTTTAAAGATGGATGTTGCAGGAGTGTCATTAGCAACAGTAATATCTCAAACTATATCAGCAGTATGTATAATAGTCTGTCTTATTCGTGAAAAGGGCAGTATACATCTTGAGTTAAAGGAGTTACATATTAATAAAGTAATATTTATTGAAATATTGAGAATAGGGCTTCCAGCTGGGTTTCAAGGGATTCTTTTCTCTTTATCAAATGTAATTATTCAATCATCAGTTAACTCTTTTGGTTCAGTAGTTATGGCAGGAAATTCAGCAGCTGCAAATGTTGAGCAATTTGTATATTTTGCTATGAATTCATTCCATCAAGCAGCTATTTCATTTACAAGTCAAAATTATGGTGCTGGCAACATAAAAAGGATTTATAAGATTTTAAGAAGTTCTTTGATTTGTGTAACTGTTGTAGGAATTGTATTTGGTAATTTAGAAGTTATTTTTGGTGAAAGTTTATTAAGAATATATTCATCTAGCAATGATGTTATTGAAGCTGGGATAGTGAGACTTGGATTTGTAGCTAGAACCTATGCACTATGTGGAATTATGGATGTTATGGTTGGAATGATTAGAGGTATAGGATATTCAGTTATGCCAATGATAGTTTCTTTAATGGGAGCATGTGTTTTTAGATTGGTTTGGGTTGCCACAATTTTTAGAATGGAAAAGTTCCATACAGTACAAGTGGTTTATGCATCATATCCAATTTCATGGGTTATAACGATAAGCGTACATATAGTATGTTTTATTTGGGTAATGAAAAAGGTTAAAGAAAAGTTTGCTAAATATAATGAAAATAAAGTTATAGCTTAAAATGTTAAGTTATATTATGGAGAAAGAGCTTATGAATAATTTATTTCACAAGCTCTTTTAATTTATTTAAATCAACATTTTCTATAGACATTTCATTTATACATGAACTTGCTTGAAACCAATAGTATAAGAATTTGTTATCTATATCTAAGACCATGTATTTGCAGTTTATAAATGTATCATTTAATTTTACTTCTGTATTTGAAGTAAAGTTTATTTTTACAAAATAATTATCTGAATCAGCTGCACTTGAACCTTTTGGAAAGCTGGAATCAAAAAATATTACTCCATCAAGATAGGAAAATTTCCCTTTTTGGGTATATTTTTTTATGAGTTTAAGTATGTTTTTACCTTCTGAAGTTTCAGTATCATAAGTAATTAAATTATTGTTATGGAAAACTTCTACTGAATCTATATTATAAGATGTAACATTTGTTAATACATATTTATTATCATCAATTAATGTATAAATATAAGCTATGGATAAGGAAATTGTAATTAATATTAATATGCTGATTTTTTTAGAAATTTTCATATAATCACTCTCCTCTAGCTTTTATAATACTACAATTGGAAAAATAATACAAAGTAAGAAGAATAGAAATTTTTGTGGACTATATTATGCTTAGATCATAAAATTTCTATTCTCCTTATAAATTTTAGTAATTTGAAGATAAGAATTTTGATAATTTATCAAAATTAGTATCTTTGAGTGTTACCTTTTTTACAGTATATGTGTTAGGTTCATGATAGAAGATAGCTTTTTCTTGAGGGCTAATAACGATTACATCACAAGTGATAGTTTCATCCTTTAAAGAGATTTCTTTCATTCTACCAAAAGGAACTTCAATATAATAATTATCTGAATTGGATCTGGACATTGATAGCATAAAATCATCATAAATGAAGCTGCCGCACTCTTCATCAATAACTCCATCTTTTAAAATGTTTTTAACAAGTTTAAGAGCTTTTTTACCATCACTATTATCAACAGTACGCATAGTTAAATGCCCATCATGAGAAATAGTCATAGCTTTTATTTCGCTACTTTTTACATTTGGTAGTGGATATTTAGAATTTTTTATTGATATGCCAAAGAATATACCTGTAATAATAATTACTGCTAAAATAGGAATAAAGATTTTTTTCGATAATTTCATTTTAAACACCTCCTAACTGGATAATACAATAAAATTGATAAAATTACAAAATATATATATTATTACATATAATAATAATTGCTATTGACTGTTCCCTTAGGGAATAGGTTACTATAAATAAAAGGGGGAATTTAAATTGAAGATAAGTGAGGTATGTTTATTAACTGCTTTGACTAAGAAAGCTATAGCATATTATGAAGAGCAAAATCTTATAAAGCCTAAAAAAGATCTTAATGGGTATAGAGAATATTGTGAAGAAGATGTGAAAAAGTTAAAGGAAATATCCTTATATAGAAAATTAGATATGCCAGTTAAAGATATAAAAAATATTATAAACAGTAAAGATAAAAAGGTACTTATGAATAAGGTATTGGAGGAAAGATATAAAAAAGAAGTAGAAATAAAAATTCAGAAGAATTATATAAAAAGAATTTTAGAGGCTGACTTTTCAGAAGATACTATAGAAAATTTAAATGAAGAAATTATTAAATATGAAACAAATAGTGGGGAGTTTGTTAAGAAAGAAATGCTAAGGGTTTTCCCTAAGGGAATAGGAGAATATTTAGCTCATCATTTTGCTCCTTATCTAAATGAACCTATGGATACAAAAGAAAAGTTTGAAGCTTGGCTTAGAATAGTAGATTTTTTAGACAATGTTCCAGAAATAAAAATACCTAGAATAATTGAAATGGGATTTAAAAATACTACTGAAGATATGTATAGAAAAATTAATGAAGAAGCAGAAAAAGAAATGTATAAGATGATATCTGCTGAAGGTGATGAGTTAAAAATGTATGAAGAGAAAATTCTTAAAACAATTGAGAAACAAAATAGTAAATCTCTTATAAATATTTTGAACCCTATAAATAAGTTTAAAAAGGACTTATATGAATTTTTTAATAGCAGTGGATATTACGAAATCTTTATTCCTAATATGAAGGTTTTGAGCAGTGATTATAAAAGATATCATGAAAATCTTATGAAATTTAATAATGTGATGGAAAAGAAATTTGGAATTAGGTATGATGAAAATATGAGGATAATTAAGTTATAGAAGGGGAGTTCCTAAAATTATTTAGGAACTCTTTAGTAACTATTTGTAATATCTTTCTGAAGAATTATGACAATCGCAGTCTTTTTGATGAATACACTCTACATATTTTTCATAAAGCTTCTTCAGCTTTACAAAGAAGTTCTTCACATTTGCATAGCTTTTTATCACAATAAGTTTTCTCTAAAAGTATGTTAGCTTTGCTTGAAAGCTCATCAGCAGTTTCTACTACTTCAAAAGCTTTATAAAGAGCCTTTAATTTAAAACTTCCTTACAGTTAATTTTTTTGCAGCGATTATTTTTTTATTTTCAAAGTAATTATCAACCATTTGAAAAATCCCTCTAAATTAATTTCCTTTATTGTATATTATGTAAATTTAATAAAGAGTGTGATAGTTAATAACCATAAGTTCCTTTATATTTTTTAAAGAAGAAAATTGAAACCATAAATGAAAGTATTTCAGCTAGTGGAACTGCAATCCACACTCCATTTATTCCTATAAATTTAGGGAGTATTAATAGGAATACTACTACAAATAGTAAAGTCCTTAAAAATGATATAAGTGCTGATACTCTTCCATTTGAGAAAGCCGTGAAAAGGGCTGAACTAAATATATTTATTCCAACAAAGATAAATGAAGGAGCAAACAATTTAAAGCCGTAAGCAGCCATATTAAAAACTTCAGTTCCTTTACCAGTAAAAATTGAAATAAGAAAATCAGTTTTTACTTGCGATTCCTATGCCTAAAATTTTTATAAATATATAATCAAATATCATATTTAAAATTCCACCAACAACAGTAAATGCAAGGCTTAAATTAGCCTTACCTTCTGTAATAAAGAAAGATTGGAATATGGAAGAAAACATAGTGAAAGGTAAAAATATTAAGGAATAAACTGCGTAATCATAAGCAAATTTATATATATTTTCATCTGCTCCTAAAAAGTTTAAGAGGGGATGTATAAATATAAATGAAAGAATAGTGATAATACAGCTTAAAATTATAGTTAATAAAGTCAAACTAGAAAAGTTTTTACGTGCTTCATCATGTTTATTCTCTCCAATTTTTTTTGCAACAATAGCATTTCCACCAGTACATACCATAGTAGCAATAGCGTAACTAGTAAGTACTATTGGCATTACAATATTAACAGCTGAAAGGGCATCAGTTCCTATAAGTCTAGATACAAATATTCCATCTACCATAGTATAAATACTCATAAACACCATGGTTAAAACAGTAGGTAATGCGAATTTAAGTAAGAATTTTGTTGATATATTTTTATCTAAAGAACTACTCATTTTTTTAATCTCCTTTATTATTGTTATAAAATCATCAGTATAGTACTATAAACTATGTTGTAACAACATAGTCAAGAGGTGCAGTATGAAAGATTTATTATTTACAAGAGGGCAGTTTGCTAAATATTGCAAAACAACAAAAGAAACTTTACGTCATTATGATAAAATTGGAATTCTAAAACCAGAGAAAACAAGGGAAAATGGATATCATTATTATTCTGCAAGACAGCTTTCAAAATTCAATTTAATATCAAGTTTAAAAACAACTGGATGTTCTTTAGAGGAAATCAATAAGTACATATTAAAACCTGAAACAGTAGATTTTAAGGAACTTTTAACAAGCCAGCTAGAAGAACTTTTAATAGAAAAGAGAAATATTGAGAAAAGAGAGAGAGTTTTAAGAAGCAGTATAAAGAGGTTTGACATTTTAGATGGGGGTTATGAACTAAATAAGTTCTTTATAAAAGAAGAGGAAGAAGAATATTTTTTAGTAACTGAAGTAGAAGATAGTTTATCAGAATTTTATTGGAATAAGGCAACAAATGAGCATTTCGATTTTTGTTCTAAAAATAATATAGATATGGAATATCAATTATCTTATGTATTGCATTTGGGAAAAAACTCAGATGAGGAAGTTTGGTATGTAGCCAATAAAATTCCATTTAAGATAAACTGTAAAAAATTTAAAGTAAAACCGAAAGGAAGATATTTAAAGATGATTCATTTAGGAAAATATAATCCTGATAAGTTTTATAAAGAGGCAAAAAAATATGCTAAAGAGAATAACTTAAAGCTAAAAGGAATAAGTTATGAATCAGAAGTATCAATTTTTATGGGATATGAGGTTGAAAATTATATGGTAGAAATTTCTATGGAGATAGAATAGATTTAAAATAGTCACAGGCAGAAATAATTTATCCACAACAAATGTAAAGTTATGTATAAATATGTTAATATATTCATGTAAAGTATAAAGGTGAAAAGAGGATTAAAAATGAGTTGTAGAGTATCTGTAATTATTCCAGTTTATAATTCAGAAAAGTATTTGAAAGAAATGGCTGAAAGTTTATATAATCAAACTTTAAAGGAAATGGAATTTATATTTGTAGATAATGCTTCCACTGATAAAAGCCTGGAAATTTTATATGACATAGAAAAGAAAGATCCCAAAAGAGTTCTAATTATTAAACTTGATAGTAATGAAGGGCCTGGAGGCGGAAGAAATGTAGGGCTTCAATATGCTTCGGGAGAATATATAGGTTTTGTAGACAGTGATGATTTAGTACATAAGGAAATGTATGAATGTTTATATAATAAGGCTGTAAGTGGAGACTATGATATTGTAGAAAGCGGATATTTTACCGAACGTAAAAATAGGAATATGATGTTGTGGAATAAAGATTTAGAAGGTGATGTTACCTTTGAAAATAGAGTTAAGATAATATCTTCTTGTGGTCTTATATGCACTAAAATTTTTAAGAAGAGTTTAATTGTTGATTCAGATATATATTTTATAAAAAAAATTCCTCTAGAAGATGTAGATTTTCTTATACGACTTTATTTAAGAATATCAAAGGTTGGATTAGTCAATAAGCCATTTTATTATTATCGTAATAATCCTAATTCTATATCTAACAAAAGAAATAGGCAAGGATATTTAGATATATGCAATACATTCTCTAAAAAATATATGGAACATATGAGGAGAGAAGAGTTGTATAGTATTTTTAAACCTGCTGTAGATTGTGTGGTTATAGGAGTTTGGTTTGATATTTTTAAAGGATATGTAGTTAATAATAAAAATGTTAAGAAAAACAGCATTCGAGAAATTCAAAATCAGCTTGAGAAGTATGTGCC
>CAKVFO010000131.1 GCA_934746785.1 uncultured Clostridium sp.
CAACTTTTTTCAAATTATTTTATCTTTTTTCTAAATAAATTGTTTTTCTGTTGTTTTGTGCCCGCCTCAGCGACGTGTTTTATCTTATCATGATATAATTTTACGAGTATAATATATATTTATTAGAAATAGTAAATTATATTTGTTTTTTATCCTATTTTCTCTAAATTAATAACTTTTCTTTATATCGATATGCTTGGATAAGTTTCTTTTACTTTTCTGACTATTCTATTAAATATAGTATATCTTGTATACTCAATTTTCTGTAAAAAACTTCAAAACCAAACAACTATATCTATTAAGAAACTAATATAATTATTTTTATATATTTTTAAATGAATTTACTAAATAAAGCTCTGATTATAAGTAAAAAAGCAAAAACAATTTCTATCTAACTAAAATCATACAATTTATTTATTATTATATTTATAAATGTTATAACAATAAAAAATCAATGTTAGCTCAAGAATTACATTATTTATGTAACATCTAGATAAACTTTTATCTCACTTATTAAATCTTCAGATTTGGTATCTCTCTTCTTCTAAAGCAACACACATATATAATTAAATATCCATTTTGCTTTCTTCATCTGCGAAATATAATTTTAGATTATACGGTACACTACATCACAGAAAATATATACCGGATAAAAAATATCAATTATTTTTTCAATTCCCAGTGATAATTTTAACTGCTTTATTATAAAATTAGTACTGTTAGTATTAAATTAATTATGCCAAAAATCGCTGTATGCTTAATGCCTACAGCGATTTTTCATTTTGGAGTAGCTTTTTCCAATACTATTTTTGTTTTTTTATAAATAACGGATACATTTGTGAACCTATGAGCTTCTCATTATTTTTTATTTCTGTTCCTTTATCAGCTATAACATTATCAAGAATTGAATTATCTCCAATAACGCTATTTTGCATAATAACACAATTTTTTAGTTTAACGCCTTCTCCAATATATACCCTTCTTCCAATCACACAACTTTCAACTTCACCTTTAATATAACATCCATTTGCTATTATTGAATTAACAACTTTACTTGAGTTTGTATAATGAGTTGGAGCCTCATCCTTTGTTTTTGTATATATTGGTCTTTCTTCATTAAATATTTCTTTACTAATTTTTCTATTTAGAAATGACAAGTTTGCATCATACAAAGCCTTTAGTGAACTAATACATGCTAAATGCCCCTTAAATTCATAAGTTCCAACATTTAAGTTTTCCAAATTTCCTCTTATATAATCTTTAACTTTTCTATATAAGCCACTCTTTATACATTCGTTGACAATGTCAATAAACTTACTAGTTTCTAAAACATACATTTGCATATTTATATTAACATTTTCACTATTTTCAATATTTTCACCTATACTTATTACTCTTCCACCCTCATCTATATTTAAGACATTACAATCATCAAAAGAGCTCTTAGATTCCTTTAAATGTTTATATACAATAGTAACGTCTCTTCCGCTGTCTTTGTGCTCATCTATGATTTTTTCATAATCAATATTACATATCATATATGATGGAGCTAATAATACATACTCTTTTCTACTAAATTTTAAAAATTCAATATTTTCAGCAAATGTATGAACATCTTCATATGATGGATCATATTCACTAAAATTAAATACCCTTAACCCATCCTTTTTTCTATTTAAATCCCATGGCTTGCCATTAGTTAAATGATCTATTAACGATCTTGATTTATTTTTTGTAAATATTCCTATACAGTCTATACCTGAATTAGTCATATTTGATAAAACAAAATCAATAATTCTATATCTAGCTGCTATTGGTACTGATGCTAAAGATCTATTAACTACTACTTCTCCCATTTTACCTTCATTTCCGTCCAGATTAATTAAACCAACACAATTGTTCATTTTTCTCCCCCTATATCTTTACACAGCTTTATTATTTTGAATAACAGTTCCCATCTTAACTTCTTCTTTAGATGCAACTACTGCTATTTCTCCATCTAAATCTATTTTGCAGCCCTTTCTAATTATTGCATTAGATCCTACTATTGCTTTTTCTATAACAACATTATCTCCAATCTTTGCATTAGTCATAATTACTGAATCTCTAATAACTGTATTCTTTCCAACTTGTACCCCTTGGAATAATACTGAATTTTCTATTTTCCCATTAACTATACATCCTTCAACTATTAACGAATTTGTTACTTCTCCCCCTTCACCTATATATTGTGCTGGTCTTACAGGATTGACAGAATAAATCTTCCATTCTTCATCATGAAGATTTAATTCATTATTCTCCTTTAACAAATCCATATTCGCTTGCCATAAACTATCTATTGTTCCTACATCCTTCCAATATCCCTTGAATGGATAAGCCATCATTTTATTTCCATCATTAAGCATGTTTGGAATTATATCTTTGCCAAAGTCATTACTAGAGTCCTTATTTGCTTCATCCTGTTTTAAATACTTCTTTAGTGTTTTCCAATTAAAAATATAAATTCCCATTGAAGCTAAATTACTCTTTGGATTTTTAGGTTTTTCTTCAAATTCATAAATTGACAAATCTTTGTTTGTATTCATTATTCCAAATCTACTTGCTTCCTTCCTTGAAACTTCTATAACTGCTATTGTAGCCTCTGCATTATTCTTTTTGTGAAAATTAAGCATTTCAGTATAATCCATTTTATAAATATGATCTCCTGATAACACTAATACATATTCTGGATCTGCACCATCAATAAATTCTATATTTTGATAGATTGCATCAGCAGTTCCCTTGTACCATTTCCCCCCCTTCTCTTCTTGATAAGGCGGTAAAACTCTTACCCCTCCATTTTTTCTATCCAAATCCCAAGGCTCTCCTATACCAATATGAGCATTTAATTCCAATGGCTTGTATTGTGTTAAAACTCCAACCGTGTGTATACCTGAATTAGAGCAATTACTTAATGGAAAATCAATAATTCTATATTTTCCTCCAAAAGGTACTGCTGGCTTTGCTAACTTCTTAGTTAATACTCCCAGTCTAGACCCTTGACCACCTGCCAATATCATAGCTACAATTTCGTTTTTTACCATCTAATTACTCCCCCTCTTTTTCTCTTACACCCTTTTACATATATTTTTTTAAAACTTTAATTTCGAATTTATTGAGATATAAAATATTTGCATTATTAAATTCCTTATTGCTATCCAATAAATCAAAATATCTACCCTTTAAATTTATATTGTCTTATATTTTTGTTTCTAATGTTTTATTTGCTGCAACTATAATTTTTTCATTATTTTATTTTCTCTCATAAACACATACATCTAAATCTGTGTCATAAAATTTTAAATTTCCCTTTTTTAATACCTCTTCATTATTTCTTACATTAATAAATAATTTATATAAGTTCCATATATCCCTATTTTCTTTACCCCAAGGATATGACTTTCTATTATCTGGATCTTTTCCTCCACTTAACCCCGCTTCATCTCCATAATATATAATCGGAACTCCCGGAAAAGTCATCTGCAATCCTATAATTAATTTCATTAAATGAATTTTATTATCCAATACTGATAAAATTCTCTCTGTATCATGTGTGCCTAGGACATTCATACATGCATAAAAATTTTCTCTTGGATAATTTTCATAAAGTGACATCAATTTTCTTTTAAACTTATCAGACTTTATATATCCCTTTACAAAATTAATTAATATCTCTCTAAAGGGATAGTTAGTAACAGAATCTAATTCTTCTCCAAAAAGGTATTCTCTCTTCCTAGAATAGCTCACTTTATTAGATGCATCTTCCCATACTTCTCCTATTAAAATACTATCCTTATTAACTTCTTTCATATTACTTTTTATCATTTTAATAAATTCATCTGGAAGTTCATCTGCTACATCCAGTCTCCAACCACTTGCTCCTAAACTCATCCACTTCTTAATTATTGAATTTTTACCCTTTACCATATATTCAACATAAGAAGGTTCTAACTCATTTACATTTGGTTGATTATCGATTCCCCACCAACATTCATATTTATTGGGATATTCACTAAAATTAAACCACTTATAATATTTAGACTCTTTAGATTGAAATGCTCCTATCTCTTCATAGCTTCCAAATTTATTAAAATACTTACTATCTGCACCTGTATGACTAAATACTCCATCCAAAATTATTTTCATACTTCGCTTATCAGCCTCTTCACATAACTTTTGAAATGTCTCTTCTGATCCAAACATTTCATCTATTTCTTCATAATCTGCTGTATCATACTTATGGCAGCTAGATGACTTAAAAATTGGATTTAAATAGATAATGCTTACTCCTAACTCCTGTAAATAATCCAGTTTTTTTATTACTCCATTTAAGTTACCTCCATAAAAATCCCATCTAATAATTCTTCCACAATTATCTTTTATATACATAGGAGTATCATTCCAATTACCATAAATAAAAGAATTCTTTTTAGGATTTAATATAGCTCCATTCTCATTGCCATTATAAAATCTATCAACAAAAACTTGATAAATTACACCTTCTTTATACCAATCTGGCACCTTACTTTCTTTATACACAGTTATTTGATAAGGGATAGGATTAAAATTATAAATAGCTCCTATTCCACCTAATCGTTCATCATTATTTCCATAGTAAACATAATTACTATCGTTAATTATAGTGAAATAATATTGTAGTAATCCTATATAATCTGAAGTATCTATTTCAACGCTATATTTAAAATATCCACTATTTAAATATTCTCTATCCATCATTATGGTATTAACAGTTTCATCTTTATATATAAGTTGAATAGATACATTCACTTCCTTATCAACATTAATACTTAACTTAACCTTTTCACCAGCTACTACTGCTCCAAAGGGTTTCCTATACTCACTATCTTGAGAGTTATGAATTACATTTAAATATTCCATTAAATTCACACTCCCTATAGATTTTTATAAATTACTTCCGAACCCCAAATTCCAGTAGCATATTGTTCTATAGTTCTATCTGAAGAAAATATTCCTGAATGTGCTATATTTACTCCACACATTCTTTGCCAGTTCATCTTATCCTTATATAAACTATTAATCTTATCTTGAGCCTCTAAATATGAATAAAAATCTTTTAAAACAAAAAATTCATCATTAAGATTGATTAAACTCTCATAAATACTTCTAAATCTATCTTTATCAGAGTTATAACTTCCATCTATTAACGAATCTACAACTCTTTTAATTCTTGAATCATTATTATAAATAGCTGCTGAACTATAACCTCCATTATTGTAGTAATTTAAAACCTCATCAGCTGTCAGCCCAAAGATTACTATATTATCATCTGTGACCTCATCTCTTATCTCAATATTAGCACCATCAAGAGTCGCAACTGTAACTGCTCCATTCATCATAAACTTCATATTAGAAGTTCCTGAAGCCTCTTTAGTAGTTGTAGATATTTGTTCACTAATATCTGCCGCTGGAATAATTCTCTCAGCAAGAGATACATTATAATTTTCCATAAACACTACTTTAATTTTATCCTTTATTCTAGAATCATTATTTACTGTCTTTGCTACAGAATTAATAAGCTCAATCGTACTCTTTGCTAAATAATATCCTGGTGCTGCCTTTCCACCAAAAATAAAAGTTCTTGGTTCTATATCTAAGTTAGGATTTTCAACTAATGAAGTATATAAATCCATTATTCTTAAACAATTTAATAATTGTCTCTTATATGCATGTATTCTTTTTACTTGTACATCAAAAATAGAATTTGGATTTACTTTTATGCCTTGCTTATCTAATATAATTTGGGATAAATTTTCTTTATTTCTATACTTAATCTTATCTAGTTTTTCTAATACACTTTTATCATCTAAGTATTCTTTAAAATTACATAAATCAATAGGATGCTTTATAAAACTCGTTCCTATAGTATCCTTTAACAAGTCCGTTAGCTCTGGATTACTTTTTAGAAGCCATCTTCTATGTGTTATTCCATTTGTCTTATTATTAAATTTGTTTGGATACATATAATAAAAATTACTCATTTCCTTTTTCTTCAATATCTCTGTATGAAGTTTAGCTACCCCATTAACACTATGACTACCTACAATAGCTAAATGTGCCATCCTTACTTGCCCATCTGCTAATATAGACATATCAGAAATCTTTTTCCACTGGCCTTGGAATTTATTCCATAATTCCTCACAATATCTTCTATTTATTTCTTCAACAATCATATAAATTCTTGGCAGCAAGGACTTAAACATATCAATAGGCCACTTTTCTAATGCCTCTGCTAATATAGTATGGTTCGTATATGATATTGTATTTGTTGTTACTCTCCATGCAACTTCCCATGGAAGATCCTCTTCATCTACTAAAATTCTCATAAGTTCAGGTATTGCTAAAGTTGGATGAGTATCATTTATATGAATTGCTATCTTTTCATCTAATTCATCAACTCTTCCTCCATGTTTTTTAAAATGCCTAACTATACTCTGTACTCCAGCTGATACAAAAAAGTATTCTTGTTTCAATCTAAGAATCTTTCCTTTATAAAAAGAATCTTCTGGATATAACACCTGAGAAATTGATTCTACTGAATTTTTATATTCAATGGCCTGTAAAAAGTCTCCTCTGCTAAAAGAAGAAAAATCAAATTCATTTGAAACAGCTTCAGCGCTCCATAATCTTAATGTATTTACTACATCATTTTTATATCCAACTATAGGTGTATCATAAGGCACTGCTAAAACTGGCTCATAATTTACATGAGTAAAAGTTAAATTGTTATTTATATAATCAACCTTAACTTCCCCACCAAACTTTACGATTTCAGCTTTATTAGCCTTTCTAGTCTCCCAAGCATTACCCTCTTTTAACCAGTCATCAGATACTTCAACTTGTTTACCTTCAACTATTTTTTGTTCAAAAAAACCATATTTATACCTTATTCCACATCCATTACCCGGTATATTTAATGAAGCCATTGAATCTAAAAAACATGCCGCAAGTCGGCCTAAACCACCATTGCCCAGTCCTTGATCATGCTCAAAATTTTCAAGTTCATCTAACTCTATATTTAATTCTTTTAAAGCCTCTTTACAAACTTCTCTAATCCCTAAGTTAAGAAGTGAATCTCCTAATAATCTTCCTAATAAAAATTCCATAGAAAAGTAAAATACCTGTTTTTGTCCACTCTTATTATTTTTTTTATTAGTTCTAAGCCATATTCTTGAAACATAATCTCTTATTAATCCTGCTAACGCCTCATACTTTTGTAGATTGCTTCCATCTTTTAAATCTGTTCCATGTAATTCTAAAAATTTATTTACATACGCTTTTTTAAATTCTTTTTTATCTACTGATATCATTCTACTTCCTCCTTTATTGTTACAATTCTCTATCTATAGCTTAGCTCATTGTACATATTTAGGTATGCATCAGCAGATTTACTCCAGCTATTATCAGAATTCATAGCATGTCTTATTATCTTATTCCATTGTCTCTTATCATAATAAATTCCTATAGCATACTGAATTATATTTAACATCTCATCAGCATTGAAATTAGCAAAACTAAAGCCATTACCCGTCTCCTCAAATTGATTATAAGCTTGAACAGTATCTTTTAGCCCTCCTGTTTCTCTTACTATTGGAATAGTTCCATATCTTAAAGCTATAAGTTGTCCTAATCCACATGGTTCAAATAATGAAGGCATCAAAAACATATCTGATGATGCATAAATTTTATGTGCTAATGCATTATCAAATCTAATATTTGCCGATACCTTATTACCATATCTATAATCTAACCATTTAAAATGATCTTCAAAATGTTTATCTCCAGTACCCAATATAACAAGTTGGACATCTTGCTGTAACAACCTATCAGCAATATTAACTATTAAGTCAATTCCTTTTTGACTCGTTAACCTTGTAACCATTCCTATCATAGGAGTAGTCCTACTTTGATATAACCCTAATTCCTTCTGAAGCTCTTCTTTGTTTGTTAACTTCTCTTTTAATGTTGAAACATTATATTGTTTAAATATATATGGATCACTCTCTGGATTAAATTCATCATAATCTATGCCATTAACAATTCCTCTTAAGGCATTATCTCGGCACCTTAGGAGTCCATCAAGTCTTTCTCCATAATCAGGTGTTTTAATTTCTTGAGCATAACTATAACTAACAGTACTAATTAAATCTGAATAATTAATTCCGCCTTTCATAAAACTTACACCATGATCAAATTCAAGGCTTTTATTCTTATACGGTTCATAATCGTAGCCAAATAACTCTGGGAGTATTTCTTTATCATAACATCCTTGAAATAATATATTATGAATTGAATATACAGTTCTCATTCCAGCATAGAATAAATCCTTTCTAGCATATTCTAGCCTTAACATAACTGGTATCATTCCAGTCTGCCAATCATTACAATGAATAATATCCGGTTGCCAATCAATTTGTTTTAACATCTCAAGAACAGCTCTATCAAAAAATGCAAATCGCTCACCATCATCAAAATATCCATATAAACCATCTCTATTGAAGTAAGCTTCATTATCTATCAAATAGTAAGTTACTCCTTCATGTTTATATTCAAATACTCCTACATATCTAGTTCTCCAACTTACATTAATCATAAACCATCTATTAAAGTTTAACTTATCTTTTAACTGCCAATTAATACCCTTATATTTAGGTATTACTACTCTTGCATCAATCCCCTTCCTTACTAGTTCTTTAGGTAAAGCTCCTGCAACGTCACCAAGTCCACCACTCTTTATTAATGGTGCCGCTTCAGATGCAACAAATAAAACTTTCATTTTCTACTCGCCTCCAATTAGCTTTTCATCTACTTTTTTATTGTCAGCTGTAGTTTTGCTATTTACAGTTTTCTCTGCTGTCTCCATATCTTTCACCTTTAATACTAAAGCTGCCATTGGTGGAACTTTAACTTTTAATGAATACTTCTGATTGTGAAATGGTTCATTAACAGAATATAATGTTTCACCTAATATTTGACCTGAGCCTCCATATTTAATACTATCACTATTAAATACCTCTTCATAACTTCCTAAATAAGGCACTCCAATTTTATAATCATAATAAACTTCAGATTTAAAATTAATTATAAATACTAAAGTATCTTTTTCATCTCTGCTTTTTCTCATAAATACCAAAATACTTTGATCATTATTTTCAGCATCTATCCACGAGAAGCCATTAACATCATAATCTAGCTGCCAAAAAGCTTTATTATCTTTATATAAGTGATTTAAATCTCTAAAAAACAATTGAGTCTGCTTATAACATTCATCATCTTCCATAGAT
>CAKVFO010000132.1 GCA_934746785.1 uncultured Clostridium sp.
TCATATCCTATACTGCAAAAATCTGCTTCATCATCTATAATCAAGCACTTTTTATCCTTATTTAAACTATAATCTTAAATGAATTTAAGAATTTTATGTATATTATTCTTTTCCTTTTTAACTACTATAATCATCTTTTTTTCAAGCTCAAATTTAGACATATTAGGAGGCATACACATAATATCAAATATCTCAATTATGTCATCATCTTTAAATTCCTTAAATTCATCTCTCATTCTAGCAGTTGTCTGTTTTGCTAATGCATTTGAATTTTTAGTTAATACTATTGCTAAATCATATCCATTATCAAAAGCTAAAGAAATAACTCCAATAAAGGATTTAGTCTTACCACTTTGAATTTTCCCAAGCATCATAAGCGGCTTATCCTCTATCTCATCTAATTTTCCTACAACCTGCCTTATACATGCTAAGGTTTTATTATTATATTCTTCTTTTTTTACGCTAAAAAATTCTCCGTCTTCTATTATGTTTGACATTTTAATACCCCCAGTTTATTAACCTTTAATGTTAGTTATGAATTATTCCATTCTATTATATAGTTTTTATTTTCTTTTATATACTTTATACATTCATCATTAATAACTATCTTTTTCTCAATGCTATAAATTTTATAAAATACCTTATCATCATTCTGTGACTTTTCTTCTATAATTTTATTTTTCTTTTCATCTGTCTTCCCTCTTAAAAAATCTTCATAAAAAGGAGACAATAATCTATATGGAACATATCTATATATTTTTGATAACTGTTTCTCTACTTCTCCATAAATTCTCCTCAATCCATTTTAAATTTCTTTTGTAGTATTTATTTTTTTATCTTCCATATATTATATAAAGCTAATCATAATCAGTAAATATAATCTTTTTATTTTGTTTAGGATATGTTTACTATCCAAAACAGAACTGCTATAATTACACTTGAAATATTACGTACGTAGGAGGTATTTATGAAAAATAATTTTTATTATTCTTTTCCTGCTATAAGAGGAAGACAAGCAAATAGAGACTTTTTTGTAATAATGTGTCCTCTATCAATTCTTCCAAAACTATTTATATTTAATGAAGAGGAACTTCCTCCTGAATATAGAGCACAAAGAATATTAAATAAATCAAGAATTCCTGAAATGAGTTCTTACATGGTTAACAATCCTAATGATTACGTATTTTCATCTTTAACAGCATCCATAGATGGAGAATTTGACTTCTCACCAATGGATGAACAAACTAATGATGGAATAGGAATTCTAAAAATATGTATGGATAGCAAATTACTAATTAATGATGGACAGCACAGAAGAGCTGCTATCGAGGATGCATTGAAGACATCTCCTGAACTTGGTAACGAAACAATATCAGTTGTTTTATTTATAGATGAAGGCTTAAAAAGAAGCCAGCAGATTTTTGCTGACTTAAATAAACATGCTATTAACGTTTCAAAATCTATAGGTATTTTATATGATTCACGTGATCCTATAGCGATAATAACTAAAAACATAGTAGATGAAAATGAATATTTAAAATACTATACAGATAAAGAAAATCCTTCTTTACCTAAATATTCACCTCGTCTATTTACCTTAAGTAATATAAATGAAACAAATAAAAAATTACTTAATAAACTTGATACAAATGATGAGAAAGTTCAAGACTTTGCTAAAGAGTTTTGGAATTTCTTATGTGATAATATGCATGAATGGAAACTAGTTTTTAATAAACAAATAAGCTCTAAAAACTTTAGAAGCGAATACATAAGTGCTAATGGTGTTGTACTTGAGGCTATTGGTATGCTTGGGAATTACATATATAATAATAGCTTTGATTCTTGGAAGACAATACTTTCAGGACTTAAAGATATTAACTGGAGCCGTTCAAATTTAGAGGATTGGGAAAATCGTGTTATTAGCCCTGCTGGAAAGATTGTAAAAAGTGCTAATCATGTACGATTAACAAAAAACTTACTAAAGATAAAATTAAACCTTCCTCTATCTACTGAGGAAAAAAAGCTTGAAAAATCTATTAAAAAGGAAGGTTAATAATGCACAAAGAGTTAAAAGAAAAATATGAATTTATATTAGAACAGATGAAAATGGTTTACTTAAATGATGCTAGGCCATGGGTTATTGGATATAGTGGCGGTAAAGATAGTACTACAGTTGTACAATTAGCCTTTACAATGCTTCAAAGACTTTCTCCTGAAGAAAGACATAAGGCTATCTATGTTGTATCCTCTGATACTTTAATAGAAAATCCTATTGTACTTGCTTATTTAAGAGAAAATTCAAGGTTAATTAATGAAGGTGCCAAAGAGCAAAACCTTCCTTTATATACACATATGGTTCATCCAGATTACAATAATACATTTTGGACTAATGTTATAGGAAAAGGACTTCCTACTCCTACTTCTATTAGATTTAGATGGTGTACTGAACGTCTTAAAATAAAACCATCTAATGATTTTATAGAAGAAAAAGTTAAAGAAAATGGTGAAGTTGTTCTTCTATTAGGTGTTAGAAAAGCAGAAAGTATGGCAAGAAATCTTAGAATAACTAAGAGAGAAATTGAAGGATATCTTTTAAATCCACATGAAACTATTGAAAACACTTATGTTTATAATCCAATAGTTGAATTGACTACTGATGATGTATGGGGAATCCTATTAGATGATAATGGTAGAACTCCATGGGGAACTAGCAATAATGACTTATTCGCTTTATATTCAGGTTCTGATGGTGGAGAATGTCCATTTACAGTAACAAGTGACAAAGAAACTCCTTCTTGTGGAAACTCAAGATTTGGATGCTGGATTTGTACAGTTGTTAAAGAAGATAAGTCTTTAACTGGATTTATTAAAAATGGTGAAGACTGGCTTAAACCTTTACTAAAGTTCAGACAAGAAATTTTAGATATGCGTAACAAGCATGAATACAGAATGACTTATAGACGTGATGGTAATCATTATTATAAGAAGCTTTACTTAGATAAGATGCCATTATTAGAGGACTATGTTATTAATCCTGACTACATCTTCCGTGTTGAAAATGGTGGCTATGTAGACCTTAAAAACTCTAAGACAGATATTGAAAATGGTACTACACGTAAGTCAGAAGATAAAGATAAGATTCACTTAGAACTTTTACCTATTATAAGTACTAAAGACTTTAAGAATGATAGATTAGATAAGTCTAAGATTCTAAAAGATGAAAATGGTGAATATATCAATATATTAGGTTATGGGCCATTTAATTTTAAGGCAAGAAAACTTATACTTGAAAAATTATTAAAGCTTCAATTAGAAATTAATGAAGTATTTGAAATAGAATTAATAACTGAAGAAGAGCTAGAAGCAATAGATAGTATCTGGGACGAAGAATTAGATTTATCACATAGAACTTTAGTTGATACTTATCATAAAGTTACTGGTGAAAGACTTCCATGGGATGATTATAAAAAGCCTATGTTTGATGATGATACTTTAGATGAAATTAAAAGTCTTTGTGATAAACATAATATAGATGCTGATTTAATAACTAAGCTTTTAATTCAAACTAATAAATATAAGCACTTTACAAATAAAACTGTATTAGATAAATCAATAACTAAAATACTTAATGCTAGACATTTACACAAATCAGTTTTTGAGGAGATAGAAAATGATAATTAACAGTATAACATTAAAAAACTTTAGATCTTATGAAGATGAAACTACCTTCTCTTTTCAGCCAAAGGATAATAAAAACATTGTTCTAGTAGGTGGAGAAAACGGAGCAGGTAAATCTACTTTATTTGAAGCAATGAAACTTTGTATCTATGGGCCTATTACTTATGGATACCTTGGACAGAATTCAAATTACTTAACTAAAATAAAAAATAACATTAACAATAATGCTTTTAAAAATGAAGATATAGAATGTTACTTAGGAATTAACCTTTCCTTTAAAGACGGTACTAAGATAAAGGACTACTATTTAAAGCGTTCATGGAACTATGTAAATCAAAGAGTTGTTGAAACTTTTAAGGTACTCTTAGATGATAAAGAACTTAATGATGAAGAAATGTTATACTTTGATAAATACTTAAAATCAGTACTTCCACCATCATTATTTGATTTCTTCTTCTTTGATGGTGAAGAATTAAGTGACTTCTTTACAGGTAAAAGTGCTAATTCTAACTTAAAGGAATCAATACTTGAGTTATTTAACTATGATACTTTTGAAGTATTAAAGAAACAGCTTCTATCTCACCAAAGAGCACAAACAAAGTCTAACAAGAAAATTGATGAAGTTAGAACTTCTTATGAAAAACAGGCAGCTGCTGTTAATGAAATGAAAGCTTTTATTGAAAACTTAAAGAAGGAAACTTTAGAAAATGAAGAAAGATTAGAAGACCTTCTTTCAGAAAGAACAAAAACTGAAGATACCTTTAAAAATAGTGGTGGTCTTTTAGAAGAACAAAAGGCTGAAATAAATACTGAAATAGCTAACAAAGAAAATGAAAGAGCTAACTTAAATGCAGAAATAAAAGATTTCTGTAATGACACTCTTCCATTCTTACTAGTTTCAGACTTATTAGAAAAGACTCAAAAGCAGATAAGTGATGAAGATGACCTTACATCATATACTTCAGTTAAAGAAAAGTTATCAGGCGACATTATTAAGGACTCTTTAAATAATCGTATTAAAGAAAAAATTAATGATAAAATGTGCAATGAAATTGCTTTAGACCTTCTTAATAGCATGTTTAGTGTAGAAAAACTAGATAATGTTGAACCAATACTTCAACTTTCAAGTGAACAAAAAAGCAGCATTAATCACTTAATTAATAAAATACTAACTAACAAAGGTAAGTTAATAACGTCTGCTATAGGTAAGTTCAATAAAATATCTAACATTGGTAATGATGTTAAAGAACTTCGTGAAAAGTTAAAGTCTTCTGTTTCTGAAGATGCTTTAAACACTTACTTAGAAACTATGCATAAATTAAATGAAGAAATATCTAAGGCTCAAAGTACAGCAGCTGTAAATAAGTCTTCCCTTGAAAATAAGGAAGCTGAACTTAGTAAGTTAGAATATCATTTAACTAGAGTCAAAAATGAATATTCTGCTCTATTACAAAATGCTAATGTTTTAGATATGTCAAATTCACTTATAGATTACTTAACTGAGCTTTTAGCTAATCTTACTAAGGATAAGATTAAACTTATTGAAGAAGAATTTATTAATATCTTCAAGATAATCATAAGAAAAGATAACTATGTAAATAGTATTGTTATTGATGATACTTTTAATACTACTCTTTACATAAATAAAGAATATATTCCTAATGAAATATTAAATGTAATAAATAATCTAGGATTTGATGGTGTAATAAAGAAATATGGTGCTAAGTTCATTGATGATTTATTTCTTCACTACAATGTAAATACTCATGATGATTTATTACAAAAGATTAATGAGGACTTCTATTTAGGTTACATAACTTTAAGCACTAAGATTAATATTAATGACTTCTCTAATGGAGAAAAGCAGATATATATCCTATGCTTAATATGGGCAATAATAAAGAGTTCAGGTGTTGAAATACCATTTATAATAGATACACCTTATTCTAGAATAGATGAAACTCACAGAAATGCATTAACAACTACTTACTTACCTAATATAAGTAAACAAGTTATAATTCTTTCAACTAATAAAGAAATTGATTCTGAGTTATATAAAGTTGTTAAGCCTTATGTTTGTGATGAATACTTACTTTTATATAATACTCAATCACGTAAAACTGAAGTTAAGAAGGGATATTTTGAGGTGTAACCATGGGATTTAGATTAAAAACATCAAAAAAGACAAAAGAAATTTTTGAAGAGATAGGCAGAAGTTATAACCTTAAACCTTTTGCTTTAAGTAAGATAGCTGTTTCTCTTTCTTTAAAAAGTGAAGAACCAATAGATGACTACGGTGAAAAAGATGCTAACGGATTAGAGCTTCAAAGGTCAACAGTTACTGGTGAATATGATGCTATCTTTAAGGCTTTAATAGAAATGAACTTAGGTACTAATTTGAGTGATGATGACTACTATCCTAAATATATGAAGCTTCATATGGATAGAGGTGCTGAGCTTTTATACTCTGACTTTAGATATTCTAAGAACAATTTAGAAAAATTTATTAATAATAAATTAATCAAAGAAGGTGAAAACATATGATATATCTGGACAATAGTGCTACTACTCCTATTGATCCTGAAGTACTTGATGCCATGCTTCCTTACTTAAAGGAGGAGTATGGCAATCCTTCAAGCAGATACTACTCTCTAGCAGTTAATGCAAATAATGCAGTAGAAAAAGCTAGAGAGCAGGTTGCTGCTTTAATAAATGCTGATCCAAAAGAAATAATTTTTACAGGTGGAGCTTCTGAAAGCAATAACTTTATATTAAAAGGTGTTGCAGACTACAAAAAGTATTATGAAGATGGCGGAAATCACATAATAACTTCTACTGTAGAACATAAATCAGTACTTCAAACCTGCAAATTCTTAAATGGAGATGTATTCTGGAACACTTCAGATAAGTCAGTAGCTAGTAAATTCTTAAAGAAAAAGACTATGACTAAGAAAATAGATAGAGGCTATGAAGTTACTTTCCTTCCAGTAAACAGCTATGCTCAAGTCAATGCATATGAATTTAAAGATTCTATAAAAGATAATACAATCCTTGCTTCTTTCATATGGGGAAACAATGAGGTAGGTTCTTTAAATGATATAGAAAAGCTTTGTGCTATAGCTAAGGAAAAGGATATTTTATTCCACTCTGATGCTACTCAGGTTCTAGGAAAGATTAATATTGATGTAAAGAAGACTCCAATAGACTTTTTATCAATGTCAGCTCATAAGATTTATGGCCCTAAAGGTGTAGGTGCTGCCTTTGTAAGACAAAAGGGATTAACTTCTTATAAGATGACTTCTTTAATCCACGGAGGTTTACAGGAAAACGGCTATAGAGCTGGAACTTCTGCTGTTCACAATATAGTTGGTTTCGGTAAGGCTTGTGAAATTGCTAAGAGAGATATGGATGAATATATTAAGAAGATACTTGTTAAGGAAGAGGAAACTAAGAAGGAGTTTGCTGAAAAGTATCCTGGAGTTGAATTCTTAGGTGATCCTGAACATCATATTCCTGGCGTTATTGGAATGCTTATTCCTGGGATAGTTAATGATATGTTTATTAAGGATATGGCTGATAAGGAAGTGTGTGCGCTTTCTTCTGGTTCGGCTTGTGGAATTGGGGAGCCTTCTTATGTTATTCAGGAGATTGGATATGGGGATAGGAGTTCACAGTTTGTGAGATTATCATTGAATAAATATTATAAGAAGTAGAAGAGTTTTTTCTCTTCTACTTCTTATAATTATTTATACATTTATTAATTGACATACACTATCATCACTCGAATTATTTTTAATAACATTAATAAAATCACTTATAAAATCTGCTTCAAATTCCATATCAAAATACCCTACTAACTTTGTATATGTTCCAACGTCGCTCTCGCTATCTTTTTCCCCTACAGGTACACTTTTTATATGTTCACCCAATAATTTCACCAAGTTACCCTGTCTCTCGTGTGTAATATTATTCGCTACATTTCCATCCTGTTCAAACTCATCATAGATGAACTTTTTGTAAATATCAACGGTTCCATTTTTTATATTGACTTTCATTTCAATGTCATTAATTTTAATAACCATACAATTACTACATAACTCTATAATATCAATATTTTTATCATGTTCTTCTTTAAAATAATTCAAAATCTTTAATATCACATCAAAAACTTTTTTAACATCTTTTGTCTTAAAATATGCTAAACAATTTGTTTTTTTATCTTCTGGAATACTCTCTGCAAAGATATAAGCTACTAAATACATTTCATTAATAAAATTCAAATCATTGTTTTTTATTTTTTTATTCAGCTCTATATTTACACTACTCACATATTTAATATAAATTAAGTATGTAATATGAAACCTACCATACTTTAATATACTAGTAAATTTTTTATTCCCTTTAAGAACTTCTTCTTTTGAATTCAATAAAACCTTCTCATAAATAAAATATGATAATGCAATCTTTTCTTTATCTTCATTAAACACATTTGAATGAGTAGTAAACACTTTTCCTTTTGATGCTAAAGCTACATATGGTAGAGACTTAAGACATGAAAGCGCTGCTTGTCCAACTTTATCATTAGATACTATCATTCTCTTATCAATCATGTTTCCATTTATATCACTTAAATCATTTCTTTTTCTTTGATAATATACTCCATATATTTCATAAAAATATCGCTGTAATTCTATTTGTTCTTTACTATTTGACAATAAATCCTTTGGATTAATAGGATTTTGATTATTTGTCGCCAATATAATCTTATCGATAATATCTTGATTGCTAGTCTCATGAATTCTTAATTTTTATTGACCTTGCTTCTATCTTCCAAGTATTTTCTAACATTTCCTTCAAATACATACTCATTCTTCTTTGCTTTAAATATTTCTAATAATTCTGAAGTTTTTACATTACACACTAATGATTTTATACTCTGGTCATTATATAACATTAACGATGGCACATTTGTATCATATATCAACTTCAACTCTGCATTTACCGCTTTATCTCTTAAGGTGTCCATATATTCAATTATTTGCTCTGCTCCATATAATTCAAACCTAAAATTTTTAAATGCTGAACCATACTTTTCTTTAATTTTCTTTATTTCAGCATTGATCTCATCCCCTTCACTAATCTCCCCCAAATCACCCTTAGTAACATAAAAAACATCAATATAAATGTTTTCTAAGCTATTATTTGATATTACTTCTCTAACTTCTAAAATTCTATCTTTAAATCTTTCATTTTTCAAATCAATAACTTCTGATTCATCCCTATTAAATATCCAATCCAATTCAATCCATTTTTTTAATAAAATAACCACATTAGATTCAAATCCCTTTTTATTCTTCACTTGAATAATTCGTAAGCGTAAAAGATTTGGTATCTAGATACTGAAAGCAATCTACTGATAAAATTTTATAAAAATAAAAATTTTATCT
>CAKVFO010000133.1 GCA_934746785.1 uncultured Clostridium sp.
ATTATATGAAGGTGATTTGAGAGATAAAACCATATTGGATAAGATTTTTACTGAAAATAAAATAGATGCTGTTATTGATTTTGCAGCTTATTCATTAGTAGGTGAAAGTATGACTGAGCCATTAAAATATTTTAATAATAATGTTTATGGAACAATATCTTTATTAGAAGCTATGAAAGAGCATGATGTTAAATATATAGTATTTTCATCAACAGCAGCAACATATGGAGAACCTAAGAAAGTTCCAATAGAGGAAAGTAGTGAGACTTGTCCAACAAATGCGTATGGAGAATCAAAACTTCTTGTTGAAAAGATATTAAGATGGTGTGATCATGCTTATGGAATTAAGTATACAGCTTTAAGATATTTTAATGCAGCAGGAGCACATGTTAATGGTAAGATTGGTGAAGATCATTCTCCAGAAACACATCTTATTCCTATTATATTAGATGTGGCTCTAGGAAATAGAGATAAGATAATGATGTTTGGGGATGACTATAATACAAAGGATGGTACATGTGTTAGAGATTATATCCATGTAACAGACCTTGCAAGAGCTCATCTTTTAGCACTTAAGAGATTAATGAATGGAGGAGAAAGTACTGCATACAATTTAGGTAATGGTACAGGATTTACTGTTAAGGAAGTAGTTGAAGTTGCAAGAAAAGTAACAGGACATCCAATTCCAGCAGAAGTTGCACCAAGAAGAGCAGGAGACCCAGCAACACTTATTGCTTCATCTGATAGAGCAGTTAATGAACTTGGATGGAAACCAGAATTTAATTCACTTGAAACAATTATTTCAACAGCGTGGAAGTGGCATCAAGCACATCCACATGGATATGAAAAATAAATTATAAATAGAGAGTAAATACTTTGTTATTATTAAGAGTATTTACTCTTTTATTCTTTTACTCTCAAGAGTAATAGTTGAATTTAATAAATATCGTCATAGTTGTCGATATCACTTGATAGTATGTTGTCACCTTGATCATCTATAAGACTTTGAGTGTAATCAAATTCTTGCCAAGCAATATTATTAACTACAATTGGATCTACTGCTGGATTTGCTAATGGTGTAGAGCTTCCATCAGGAGCAAAACTTCTTATTTCATTTTGTTTAGGGTGATAAGAAGTTCTGACTCTTGGTAAGTAAGGTGCTTTCTTATTACTCATAATAAATCCTCCTTATATCTCTAATATCTTTAGTTTGTACAAAATAAAAAATATAATGTATAATTTTTTAGCAAAGTTTTGTGGTATAATAATATGACGTATGTAAGGTTATATTTTAGAGGAGGAATTTATTTTGTCTGATTATATAAATGAAATAAAAAAGAGAAGAACTTTTGCGATAATTTCTCACCCAGATGCTGGTAAAACAACATTAACAGAAAAGTTCTTATTATATGGAGGAGCTATAAGACTTGCAGGTTCAGTTAAAGCAAGAAAAGCTTCAAAACATGCTGTATCTGACTGGATGGAAATAGAAAAGCAAAGAGGTATTTCTGTAACATCCTCAGTAATGCAGTTTAATTATGGTGGCCATTGTATTAATATCCTTGATACACCAGGACATCAAGATTTCTCAGAAGATACATATAGAACTCTTATGGCAGCTGATTCAGCAGTAATGGTTGTAGATGCAGCTAAAGGGGTGGAAGATCAAACTAGAAAGTTATTTCAAGTATGTGCTTTGAGAGAAATACCTATTTTTACATTAGTTAATAAGATGGATAGAGAAGCAAGAGATCCATTTGAGTTATTAGATGATATAGAAAATGAACTTGGGATAAAGACATACCCAATGAATTGGCCAATAGGTTCAGGTAAAGATTTTAAGGGTATCTATGAAAGAGATAATAAAAGAATCATAGTATTTAATGGTGGAAATCACGGGCAGAGTGAAGTTGAAACTATTGAAGGAAATGTTGAAGATGAAAAGTTCAGAGAAATTCTTGGAGCTGACTTACATGATAAGTTGATGGAAGATATTGAATTATTGGATATAGCTGGAGATGACTTTGATGTAGAAAAGGTTAGAGCAGGAGAATTAACACCAGTATTCTTTGGATCAGCTTTAACAAACTTTGGTGTTGAACCATTCCTAGAACATTTCTTAGAAATGACAACATCGCCTTTATCAAGAAATTCTGATAAGGGAGAAGTAGATCCATTTAGTAAAGATTTTTCAGCTTTCGTATTTAAGATTCAAGCTAATATGAATAAAGCTCATAGAGATAGAATTGCTTTCATGAGAATTGTTTCAGGTAAGTTTGAAAAGGGTATGGAAGTTATGCATATGCAAGGTGGTAAGAAAATTAAACTTGCACAGCCACAACAATTCATGGCTCAAGATAGAGAAATAGTTGAAGAAGCTTATGCAGGAGATATAATTGGTGTATTTGATCCAGGTATATTTTCGATAGGTGACACATTATGTTCACCATCAAATAAGTTTAAATTTGAAGGAATTCCAGCTTTCGCACCAGAACATTTTGCAAGAGTTAGACCTGTTGATACAATGAAGAGAAAACAATTTGTAAAGGGTGTTACTCAAATAGCACAAGAAGGTGCAATTCAAGTATTTAAAGAACTTCACATTGGTATGGAAGAAATAATCGTAGGGGTTGTTGGTGTTCTTCAATTTGAAGTTTTAGAATATAGATTAAAGAGTGAATATAACGTAGATATTAAGATGGAAAGACTTCCATATAGATATGTAAGATGGATTGAAAATGATGATTTAGATCCAGATAATTTAAATCTTACATCAGATACTAAAAAGGTTAAGGACCTTAAAGATAGAAACCTTCTTATATTCCAAAATGATTGGGGAATAAGCTGGGCATTAGAACATAATGATGGAATTGTGTTATCAGGTGTTGGAAAAACTGAATAATATACAAGTAAAAAGGGGATGTATCAAAAGCATTTACCCTAAAGATGTTTTCTTTTTGATATCAGAACATCTTTGGGGTAAAGTATGTTTTTTTGATGCATCCCCTTTATTAAGATTTTAATGTATTAGCTAATGAATAAATTTCAGCCATCATTTTATTAAAGTCATCTAAAAGAGAAACTGATTTTTCACTTACCTTTAGTCCTTCTTGAGATGAAGCTGAAACTTCTTCACTAGTAGCTGATAAGTTTGATATATGATCTAAAATGGAACCATTAGCGTCATTTATTTCATGAATCATATTTTTAACATTTATGATTGCATCATCTAAGTTATGAATAGCTGAATTAACCTTTTCTAATTCGGAATCAACAGCATTTATAATTTCATTTTGCTTTTCTGTAGAATCAGTAGAATTATTAACATTTGTATTTACTTTCTTTATGTCTCCAACTAATTCACTTATAATATTAGATATTTGATTAGCAGCTTTATTAGTTCTTTCTGATAATTGTCTTATTTCTTCAGCTACAACAGCAAATCCACGTCCAGCATCACCAGCTCGTGCTGCTTCTATAGATGCATTTAGAGCAAGCAGGTTAGTGTTTTCTGAAATTTCAGATATACTTTTTGTTATTGCTTCAACTTCAGTAATTTTCTTAGATAAGCTATTGATAGATTCCAAAGAAGAATTATTAGCGTCTTTTACAATAACGGCTTGAGACTTTAACTTATCAAAAGTTAAGCTGCTTTCTTTAATAAAGGAATTAGTTGAACTTGCTATATCAGACATCCTTATAGCTTCATTTTCAGCATTTTCAATATTAGTTTTTATTTCAAAAGTCATGTTACTTTGTTTTTCTATTGTTTCAGCTGTATCCAGAATACTTTCTGAAATATTACTCATAGAAGTATAATTTACATCTACAATACTCTTTAAATCTTTAGTTATTTCTTGAGATTTATCGAAATTTTTTATTATATCTTCTGCAACTTTAGTAATTTTTACAGTTGTTTTAGATTGTTCATCAGCAGTATTAATTATAGCTTCCATATTTTCTTTTTGAAAAGCTGATAATAATTGAGAAATTTTAATTGAAGCATATGCTGTTATAATAACCATACAAGTAAAAATGAATAATTCTGAGCTTGTATTAGGAGATAGATTTTTAGTGATTATAAATTTTAAGCAATGAATGATATTGGTTCCAACTATAGATAAAGAAACTCTAGAGGTAAATTTTACATCAAGATATAGCATGGAAACAATCATTATAGGAAAAGAGTAAATACTAACAAATGTAAACCTATTACAAATCATAATAATAAGTAATGCTATAACTACGGAAATTAATGATACATGTGCAAAAATAATTTCATTTTTATGTTTCAAATAATAAGTGATAGTTACAACTAATGATGCTAAGAGGGAAATGCTTTGTATAAGTATTCCAACGGAAATGCCATAAGATAGACCGGCTGCCACTAGTAATAGGAATAAAGATACTTCTATTATTGTAAGAATAATTAAAGCAACTTTATTCAATTTTTCAATTTGTTCTTTTTTCATAACTTCCACCCTTCCAAGTTAAATAATAACTAACTATTTTACAAACAATATTATATCATAAAATAAGTTAAAAATTCATATATTGTAAATAAAAAGAAACTATTGGCGAAAAATACTATTAAATAATACTTTGGCCATAATTAAAAAAAGATGATTTCTGTTAATTAAAGAAATCATCTTTTGAATACAAATTAGTCTTTTTTTCTTGTAAGTTTAAGTCCAGTTACAGCTGATAATAAAGAAACTATTAAGCCTGCACTAGCAACATCACCTGTTTTTGCTGATTTAGAAGAACTATTTTCTTTATTATTTGTTTTGTTAACCGCATCGTTAGATGGTGTTGAGACATTAGCATTTGATGTATTATTATTTTTATCTTCAGGCTGAGATGAAGTAGTAGTACTATTGTTATTATCTTCAGGTTGAGATGGAGCAGTAGTACCATTATCTTTATCTTCAGGCTGAGATGGAGTAGTAGTACTATCATTTTTATCTCCAGGTTGAGATGGAGTAGTAGTGTTAGAAGAATCAATAACACTTACATTGAAACTTTCTTTTAATACTTGTCCATCATCTAAAGTTATATCTATATCATAATGAGAATCTTCAACTTTAAGATATAACAATGTTTCTTTTGGAATTATTAAATTCCCATTATCTAAGTATACATAAGGTTCAAAATTAGCATTTGCTAATCTCATAATAGGAGATTTTATAGCAACTTCTTTACCATTTATATGTATTGAGTTAACACCAGCATTTGTAGGAATAATATTAGTTATTTCTACATTTGTATTTTTATTAACATCAAAGACAATATTAGGTGTAGTATTTCCTTGAGAAGGTGCTGAAATCACAACATTGTTCTCTACTACTAAATCAACTGCATCAACTAAAGTTTTATTATTATTGAATACAAATGAAATAGAATAGTTTCCTTTTACTAAGTTTAATCTAGATAATACTTGTTCAGGTATAGTAATTGAATCATTACTTACAGTAACTTCATTTGCATTAATTAAATTATTGTTAATATAAATAGATGATAATTTTGTTCCATCAAACTTAACTGTATGAATTGTTATTGAATTAGTGTTATTTAAGTTGTATTTTATTTGTTGATAACCAATAGTTGGTTGAGCGTTAACTAAATCGTCTTTATTATCTTTGTCATCAGCTGGTGGCTCAGTAGGATTATTAGTTGGTGGAATTATAGGATTAACTACTGGTGGTTTAACAACTACATAGTTCTTTACAGATAATTCAACAGCTGATAATAAAGTTTTACCATTAGAGAAAGCAAAAGACATACTATAATTTCCATTAACAAGATTTATCTTTGATAAAGTTGCTTGAGGAATAATTATTGAGTCATCAGTTACTCTGAAGTCAGCACCAGATAATACTGAATTATTTAAATATATTTTATTTAATGTATTTTTATTAAAATTAACATTTCCAATTGTTATATCAGAAGGATTATTAAAATCGTAAGATACTATTGTTTCACCTATAACTGGATCGGCAGTAACAGTATCATTTTCATTTCCAGCAGGTGGCTTTGGAGTTTCTTCTGGCTTAGAAGGTGGAGGTGTTACAACTTCACCATTCTTATAGTCAATATTTACATAACCAACGTATAAAGTATTATCTGAGAATTTTATTGAAAGAGCGTAAATTCCAGTTTTAAAATCTAAAGATGATAAAGCATCTTTAGATATAGTTAAGCTATTGCTGCCAGTAGTGATTGCGCTTTTATCTATTTTACTTCCATTAATTTGAAGTTCTTTTAAAGTTGTACCATTAAAATTAATATCATTTATTTTAACATCTTCTGCTTTATTTTTATCAAAATAAACCTTTTGAATTTTTACGGTAGGTGAATTGTTAGTAGAATCAGAATTAGATACTGTAGAAATAATATTTGATTCTGCTACTGTACTAGCATTTGCTTTAGTTATAGCAACATTAGAAATTACTAAAGCACTAGCTAAAAGCATCGTTAATTGTTTCTTTTTCATGTTGTTCTCCTTAAAATTTATTTATTTTTCTTTTTTGTAAAACCAATACCTGCTATAGAAGTTAATAGAGCAGCAAATAATCCTGTACTTGCAGCAGCACCAGTTTTAGGAACATTTGATTTTCCGGCAGGTACATTATTTGAAGATGAATTATTAGTGTCATTAGAAACTAAATCATTTTTATCAGAAGTATCATCCTTGTCAGAATCATCGTTCTTATCAGAGCTATTATCCTTATCAGCAGTATTATCTTTGTCAGAACCATCGTTCTTATTAGAATTATTAGTGTTATCCTTGTCAGAAACATTGTCCTTATCAGAATTATTAGTGTTATCCTTGTCAGAAACATTGTCCTTATCAGAACCATTATCTTTATCAGTAGAATCATCTGATTTAGACTTTACATTTAATTGTTGAGTGATTATAGAACCATCATCTAATCTAACGCTTATATCATAGTTATCAGAAGAACTACCAATATAACTTAAAGTTTCAGTAGGAATAATTAATTTATTATTTACTATATAAACAACTGGATTACTATCAAAAGAAGCTAGACTAATATGACTATTTCTTGAATAAGGCATAAAATCCTTATAAATAACATCTAATATCTTATTATTAATAGTAATAGAGTCAATGAATGCATCATCAGGAAGTAAATCTGGAAGTTCTATTCCTTCGTTAGTATCTTCATCGATAGTTATATCTGATGATGGCTTGTTAACGATAGTCTTAGATTCAACAACAATTAAATCAGAATAACCTGATAAAGTAACACCATTTGAGAAGTAGAATACAAATTGATGACGTCCTTCAGGAAGAACTAATGATTTTAAAACTTCAGCAGAAATTTGTATAGAATTTGAAGTTGTTGTAAAATTGCTTGAATTTAAAATTTTGTTGCCAATTACAATCTTATCTAAAGTGTTACCTTTAAAATTAACATATGTAATTTCAATTCCTTTTGGATTTGCTATATCAAATTCAAAACCTTGAGTTATCATAGTTGGATGTTCAGTATTTGGACGATTTGCATCATCACCATTATCAACATAATTATCAGTTATTTTAATAGCAACAGTTCCAGATACATGATTTCCATCAGAGAAAATAGCTGATGTATAATAAGTACTATTCTTAAGATATAGATTGAACATAACTTCCTTAGGAATAATTATTGAATCATTAGTTACTTTTAATTTGTTTACATTAATTCTACGTCCATAAATATAAAAATCAGTTAACTTTAATCCGTTAAAATTTACACCTTCTATAACAACATCTTTAGCATCATCTCTGTTAAATTCAATAATTTGTTGTTTTATTGTAGCAGTTAAATCTTTATCTGTATTATCTGCTGGTGGTTTTGGAGTAGTATCTGGTTCCGGAGTAACAGGAGTATTTGGATTATTATCTGGTTTAGGAGTTTCAGTACCATTATCATTACCTGGTGGAGTAACTACTGGAGGGTCCACAGTATCATCAGGATTTATATCAAGTTCATCTATAATTAGTACTGTAGCATTAGATATAACTACTCCATTAGAGAAATGGTAAGTTATATTGTAAACTCCATTATTAAGAGATAATTCCTGAATAACTTCTTTAGGAATTCTAATAGAAGTATTAGAAACTTCTAATCTATTTACATCTACTTTTCTATCACGTATATATAGTTCTGTTAAATCTAAATTTTTTAAATCCAAATAATTTATTACTACATCTCTAGCGCTATTTGTGAAGAAAGTGTAATTATTTTTACCTATTTCAGGAGTAACATTATTATCACCAGCTTTTGAAATAGCAGCTACATTTTCAGAACTTGCATAACTTGCGGTATCAATTGATTTAGCTGATACTACATCAGTATTTATTGAACAAGTTGCTAAGCCACCCGCTAAAAGTGCTAATAATAATTTTTCTTTGCTTTTTTTAGACAATACATTACATTGATTTTGTCTATTTAATATTTTTTTTGAGTTCATAAATATATTTCCTTTCATTATAAGTATTTAAAAAACTTCCTTTTTAATATATCGGTAAGAAAAATTAAAACTTGAATTCTGTCGAAAAATATCGATGGATTTTAATATGTTCTTAAGAAGAATAGATGCTAAATATAAGATGATATTCTATCACAGAAACTAAAAAGCCTACATATAATACAATGAAAACATTAAAATGGAGTTGGAAATAGTGATATATGGGTTAATTTTGGCGGGAGGTAAGGGCAGCAGGCTTTATCCTCTTTCAAGATCAGATGAGCCTAAACAGTTCCTAAAAGTTATAAACGGGAAAAGTTTTTTAGTCAATACAGTAAATAGAGTGACTCCATTAATAAGCAAAGATAACCTTTATGTAGTGACCAATACAGACTATCATGAAAAGGTTAAAGAAGAGCTTAAGGATATAAAACCCGAGAACATTTTTTCTGAACCAAGTAATAAAGAAACTGCTTTATGTACGACGGAGGTTCTTTAAAGATAAAAATATGATGCGGATGAATAGCGGTAGCTGTCAAGAATTTTGTCGCAAAAATTTCTCGGCATTACATCGCACATTTTAAATTTATTCTATATAT
>CAKVFO010000134.1 GCA_934746785.1 uncultured Clostridium sp.
ACAGTAGAGACAAAAGACTTAAAACATGCTAATGCTTATATTAATTTTACTTGTAATGTTAACTTACCTGCAAACACTGGTGTTAACTTAATATTTATCATAAAGAAATATTGTGATAAAGGAATGAGTCAAGAAATTGGAGGATCATTCGTATTTGCAGCTGAAAGTGATGATGCTTTAGCTTCAAAGATGTTTGCATTCCAATTTATTGATAAGGATATTCATCCTGGAAAATACACTTATTCTATTCAACTAGCTTCTAATTCTGTATGTAACTGCAATGATGGAACAACAGTTACAAATGCTACCTTAAATGTTTTAGCTATCGGCGAAGGTAAAGATGATGGAAAAGGCGGAAAAGGTAACAACGGAAAAGACAGTAAAGGTGGAAAAGGTAACAACGAAAACAGTAATACCAATGCTAACGAAGGCAACAATGAAAACTCTGATACTTCTGTAGAAGTTGAAACAGACAATAATGATAATACTGATAAGAAAGACAATAAAAACAAGAAAGATAATAAAGAAAAAGATACTAAGAAAAAAGAATGTAAAGAAAAAAAGAATAAAGATAAATAATTTAGATTCTTGATTTTCAAAATATACAAAGGTGCTGTCGCATATAAAAAAGCTTACTTTGCGGCAGCCTTATTTATATTAATTAATAATGTTAGGAGGATATATGTTTCTGGTATGTGAAAACACTACTAATTTACCTATGTTAAAAGACTCCTCTACATCAACGTGTTTATCAGCATTTTACTCAGAATATAATTTAATAAGCAAAAGTATAACTGTAGATTCTAATTCTATATTGTTACTATTTTCTTGTGAAATAAGTAATCCCTTAGGATTATCTTTGAATCTAATTTTTAATATAAGACGATATTCAAAAGATTCTTTCTCCAAAGATATTGGTAATACTTATATTTTTTCTTCAAATAAAAGAAATGTATCTAAATCATTTTCTTTTCAATTTCTAGATGAAAATCTTAACAATGAAACCTATACTTATTCCATAGTAGTATCTTCAAATAACTTTTCTTATACTCCACCTGCATTAATAATCCCAAACTGTAATATTGATTTTATAAAAGGAGATTAATAATCTTAAGGAGGGTATAATGAATAATATAAAAATATTTGCTAATTGCTCTAAAAGACTCAACCCTACCAGGGTGAGATATATATTTAAGAAAAGTAATATAACTAGTGATACTCCCTTAAATAAAGATACTACTACTCTATTAAAAAGTACTTCTTTTAATATATTTTTATCAAACTTAAATATATATAGACACTTTTTTCTACACATAGATATAATGATTAATTACTATAACAATACTTATAAAAGAGTTTCTTTATCAAAATCAATTTCAAAAAATAACTCCAATAGATATTTAAATATAGATTTAACAAACTATATTAAACCTATAGATTTAAATAAATTTAAAATCATATATATAGATATATATACAAAAAATATTTTACTTTACTTTTCAGGCAGATCTATTTTAAATACAACATATATAAACTTAGAATTTAATACACTAAAAAACTACTATAACTTTAATAATATATCTAACGTCGCTCCATATTACTTAAAAAATAATGATATAGATAGTCCTAACAGCAAAAATAACAATAACTTACCTAGTAAATGCTATGAGGCTCCTTTTAATACTTACAACAATAGGAATAAAATAAGTAATATAGAAAACAAACAAAACACAGTATCACAACCATCTCCTTACAAATCAATAGATATACGTAAGCTTCTATATAAATACAAAAAAAATAAATTTAGCTCTCTTATAAAAAAGTTTATAAATAAAGTTATCACTGTAAAAGTTGAATTTAATGGTGTTAAAATTCTCAGCGGTACCTTAGATAAAATAACCTCTGATACTATAACTATTAAAACTAAAAACTATAAACATATAATATGCACAGATTCAATTTCAATAATTTCAAGTGAAGAACATATCAACACTGATGATTTAATTTCTAATAGTCAATATTCTGATATATCTGTAGTACTTAACTATTTAAAAGATAATAATATAAAACTAAATCTAAATGATACTGACTTAAATATATCCATAGCAGAAATAATAAATTCTTGCGATTCATTTCTAGAAATAAAAGATATAAATACTCAAAAGACTTACTATTTAAATTTAAGCTATATAAAAACAATTGAATCTATACCAAATAAAAACTGAGGCTGATTTAAAAATGCCTCAGTTTTTATTACTTCTATTCTTTTATATCTATAGCAGATACTGGACAGCTATCTCTAGCATCTATTGCATCATCTTTGTTTTCTTCTGGCACTTCAGTATCTATAGATACTGACTTTCCATCATCATCCATACTAAACACATCTGGACAAATTTGTGTGCAAAGTTCACATCCTATACATGTATCTTTATTTACAAATGCTATCATATCTCATATCTCCTTAATTAGAATTTTTTATTCTTCGTTATCATATGCTTGTTTTAAGCAAGTCTTTAAATCATCTTCTGGTGTGCTTATTAATCTTAAGCCAAAAGTATCTACTAAGTATTGTAAAACATTAGGGCTTAAGAACGCTGGAAGAGTTGGCCCTAAATAAATGTTCTTAATTCCAAGGCTTAATAGAGCTAGAAGGTCAGCTACAGCCTTTTGTTCATACCATGATAATACTATTGAAAGAGGAAGACCATTTACACTTGTTCCAAATGCGTCTGCAAGTGCTGTTGCTATTCTTACTGCTGAATAGGCATCATTACATTGACCTACATCTAATAATCTTGGAAGTCCTGCCACTGTTCCAAAGTCAAGTTTATTAAACCTATACTTACCACATGCAAGTGTTAGAATAATACAATCATCAGGAACTTTCTTAGCAAATTCAGTGTAATAATTTCTTCCTGGTCTTGCGCCATCACATCCACCAATTAAGAAGAAATGTCTTATCTTTCCTGTCTTAACTGCATCTACAATAGTTTCTGCATTGCTTAATGTTGCATGATGACCAAAGCCTACTGTAATTTCATGTGGTTCTTGATCTTCTTCAAATCCTCCTAATTCCAATGCTTTTTCAATAATTTCACTAAAATCTTTTTGTCCGTCTTTTCCTTTAGGAATAGATTTTACTCCATCCCATCCAACAACATTTGTTGTAAAGATTCTATCTTTATAAGTTTCTCTCGGTCTCATTAAACAGTTAGTAGTCATTAAAATACATCCTGGGATACCATCAAATTGTTTTTGTTGGTCTTGCCATGCTCCTCCATAATTTCCTACTAAATGTTTATATTTTTTAAGTCCTGGATAACCATGTGAAGGAATCATTTCACCATGAGTATAAATATTTATTCCTTTTCCTTCAGTTTGCTCTAATAACATTTCTAAATCTTTTAAATCATGCCCTGATACAATGATAAATGGACCCTTTTTAATATTTACGTTAACTTGATGAGGTGAAGGATTATCATAAGTTTTTGTATTAGCTTCATCTAGCTTTTTCATTACAGCTACGCTCATTTCACCTGTTCTCATAGTCCATCTTATAAGTTCTTCTACTGACATGCTATCATCAGTAGCTGCTTCTAGTGCTCTCACATAAAAATTGTCTACTTCATCGTCATAATAGCCTAAGGCTCTAGCTTGATGTCCGTAAGCACTTATTCCCTTTAGTCCATAAACTATTGTTTGTCTTAATGAACGTATATCTGGATCTAAGTCCTTATCATACATAATTCCAGCCATCTTAGAATCATTTAACATTTCAGTTTTTGTAGCTGGTAACTCATAAGTAACATGTGCTGTGTCATTCTTAATTTTACCAATCTTTTTCTTAAGATCATCTTTTATCTTTTGAGATTCCTTTAATAATTCTACGTGTACATCTGCATCAAAGTTTACATTGGTAAGAGTTGTAAATAATGAATTTTCAATAAATTTAACTATGCTTTTATCTACGTTTTCACCTTTTTTGATTATTTCATTAGCATAGCAGCTTATACCCTTAATTTGAAATATTAGTAAATCTTGTAGATTTGCAACTTCAGGGGTCTTTCCGCATACCCCCATCTTAGTACATCCTTTTCCGCCTGCTGTTTGTTCACATTGATAACAAAACATTGGGTAATCAATATCCATGTTGTTTCCCATGTCTTTTCCCATTTCTTTACCTCCATATAAAATAATTACCCTCTTAGTTTCTGATGCAATAAAAAAAATATACCTTGTTAAATATTGCAAATAAAAAAGAGATACTTTAATCAAATATATTCTGACACTAATCTTTTTTCGCCTGTTATCTCTTGAATTCCCTTAATATCTTGAGTTACTTCTAGAACACCTAGATATTCACCCTTATCAACAAATGTAATATCAAATGGAAGAGTATTTAATACCCAAGTTAATTCTTCTATTTTAAAGTTTCCTGATGGTAATTTTACATATCCATCGTTTTTAATTGAATCTTCCTTAATAGATATAGCAGAAACAACCTTCTTTTTATGCTTCCATTCTTCTACCTCATCTAATAAAAATCCTATTTCAAAACTTGAATCATAAACTTCCTTCCACTCTTCTTCACTTAGCTTCTCTAAAAACATTGGAATCATAATATTTTCTTCTTTAAATATCATTTCTTCTACTCTTTCAACAACCATATTTACTACAGTTGCTAAGTCTTCTACTGTTAAAGACTTTGCTAGAGATATTCTAGCTATATTAATCATTTCGCGTATTTCATCGTCAACACTCTTTAAACTTACCTTTATATCATTATCTACTATATCCTGAATAATTCTATTTTCTCTAATAAGAATATTAACAGGATGTCCTGGAATTTCTGCTGCTTCCTTACCTTCCTTCTTGTGAATTTCAGCAATTGATCCTCTAAAGACTGCTGCATGAACATCGCAAAGTTTTTGAATTTCAGAAACCTGCATTCCTTCTTCTACTAAAGCAGATTCTATTTCTGAAATTTCTCCTGCTGATACTTGTCCAAAAACATCTTCAAATTCTTGTTTTACTTCATCAACGCTTTTTCCCTCATGTAACTGCTTTATTATATTCTTTAAAGTATTTTTTCTCACCTCTCTATTATTTATAAATTCACTCATAACTGCCTCCCAAAGACCACATATTTTATTCTTTTGTATAACGATTCCTCTTGCTTACGTTTATTATAATCTTAATCTGTACTATAACTAACAAATTAAGAAACTGCCTTAAGAGAGGCAGTTCTTTAACATTATGATAAAGGTTCTGATATTGTAACAAGTACTTTGCTCTGAACCTGAGCTATAACATTATGCTGTACCCTTGCATCAAAGGCTAAATATCCGCCTTCATCTAGCTCAAACTTTTCACCACTGACAAACTCCATATTTACTTTGCCCTTATGAATAAATATACTTGCATATCCATTATGTGTGTGATTAGGAAGTCCCTTTCCTTCTTCAAAATCAAAGTACATGGTTCTGAATTTTGGAGTTGTACCAATCTGCTTTTTACCCTCAGTAACTTCAGATAAATTAATAGAACTTAATTGAAACTTATCACTGATTTTCATGTTGGTCTTTTTTATATCCATAATCTTCACCTTTCCTTTATACATAATCTCACCTTTAGTATTCCTAAAACTTCAACTAATATTACTTAGTAATATCTTGACCTGGTGCAAATAATTCATAGTTAATCATTGATTTATCAACACCTGCTGCTTCAAGTCCTTTATATATTGTTCTCATAAAAGGTACTGATCCACAGAAGTAGAATTCTGCATCCATAGGAAGATTGCTTTTCATCCATTCTTCATTAATTCTTCCTTCCACGTCAAAAACTTTATTAAGCTTTTCCTCTTCAGTAGGTCTAGTATAAACCAAAGTAAAATCAATATTTTCACATTCATTATTTAACTTGGCAATCTCCTCTTTAAAACAATGGCTGCCTGAATTTTGAGTACTATATATAAACTTAACTTTCTGATTAGTATCTTTTGCTCCATAAGCCATAGAAAGCATTGGTGTCACCCCTATGCCTCCACCTATTAAAACTTTTGTATGTTCATTATCCTTAAGAACAAACTTACCCATAGGTACAGTTGCAAAAAGCTTGTCTCCAACCTTTACGTTAGTACATAAATCCTTACTTACTTCGCCTTCTTCTTCAATCTTAACACTTATTCTATAGTATTCTTCACTTGGGTCCATAGATAAAGTATATTGTCTTACCTTACTAAATTTATTATCTTCCTTAGGAATCTTAACTGCTATATATTGTCCTGGAAGAGCCTTTGGAAGGCTTTGTCCATCTTCCGGTTTTAGATAAAATGAAGTTACATAACCTTCATTATCTTCCTTTACCATGTCATAAACTATGAAACTCTTAAATCCCTTCCAAACTTGTCTTTCCATTAACTTCATCTCCTTATCTTTCGTTACTATCTGCTTAAATTAATAACTGTTCCCTTAAGTCTTGTCATAGCTTCAATAGAATATCTTATTCCTTGGGCTCCTACTCCTGATTTCTTAACTCCAATGAATGGAAAATGATCTGGTCCTCTTTCAGTCTTATTATTTACTTGAACTGTTCCAACTTCTAACTTACCAGCTACATAGAAAGCATCATTAATATTTTGTGTAAATACTGATGATTGTAGACCATATTCAGACTTATTAGCAATCTTAATAGCTTCTTCCATATCCTTAACTCTGATAATTGGTAATACTGGTCCAAATGGTTCTTCCCATGCAAGTCTCATATCTTCTGTAACATTATCTATAAGTGTTGGATAAATTAAATTTCCTTCTCTTTGCCCTCCAGCAACCAGCTTTCCTCCAAGTTTAACAGCTTCATCAATAAGACCTTGTACAAAATCTGCACTCTTGCTATCAATTAATGGCACTATATCTGCATCCATTTCTAATGGATTTCCAACCTTTAAGTTTTTAATTCCTTCAGCAATCTTTTCAACTAACTTATCTGCTACTTCATCAACTACTAATACTCTCTTAATAGCCGTACATCTTTGTCCAGAATAAGAATATGCTCCTGCAACAATGTTTTTAGCTGCTAAATCTAAGTCTGCATCCTTTAATACAACTGCTGCATCCTTTCCACCAAGCTCCATTAAATATGGAATCATCTTAACATTTTGAGCAATTCTTTCTCCAACAGCTGAGCTTCCTGTAAAGTTAACAAAATTAATTCTTTCATGAGTAACTACATAATCTCCTATTTCACTACCTCTTCCTGTTATTGTATTAATAACTCCAGCTGGTACACCTGCTTCTTCAAAGATTTTAGCCAAGTATAAACCACTTAAACTTCCTTGAGTTGCTGGTTTAAAGGCTACTGCATTACCTCCAACTATAGCTGGTGCAATCTTTGATGCTGCTAAGTTTACTGGATAGTTAAATGGTGATATAGCTAAAACCACCCCTAAAGGTTCTCTGCTTACCATTGATACTTTATTCTTGTTGTATCCTGGGAAACTATCACCACTTACGCTTTCTCCTTGAATACTCTTAGCTGAATCTGCTGTAAATCTAATGAAATCTGCTGTTCTTATTACCTCTGACTTAGCACTCTTTCTATCCTTAGCTACTTCCATCATAATAAGTTCTCCTAAAGCATCAGCTTCTCTTTCTAAAAGTTCAGCTGCTTTATAAAGGATTTTACTTCTTTCATTAATAGTAGTGTTTTTCCATTCCTTTTGAGCTTTCTTATTTCCTTCTATAGCTTCATTAACTTCTTCCTGGCTCATTGCTGGTACTCTACCAAGAACTTTACCTGTTAATGGTGATTTTATATCTATATAATTAACACTTTCAATCCAGTGACCGTTTAGTAATCTTTTAAATTTATTTTCTTTATCTTTTATCATGTTTAACATAGGAATTATTCCTCCTTTGTATTTTGCGTTAACCTATGATGTAAGTATAATAAATAAATTTAAAATCAAATGTGATTTAAATCAAATATAAAATAATTTTTTCCTAAACAAATATTATTCCCATTTAAAAAACTTAAAAGATACTGTAGTGCACACTGCTGTAAGAAGAATGTAAAATCAGCACCAGGAAATGCTGGCTTATCACCATAAATAAAACCTAAAATAACAGTTACTAATACAGGCATACATATTGCAAAATAGAAATTCTATCACATAAAGCTTCTACTTCATCCATAAAGTGAGATGTTAAAAATATAGTAAGTCCCTGCTTCTTTAAATAAGATTAAAGTCCTCTAATAACTTTTTATAGCTTAATGGATTTTTATAAAGAACTTCTGTTGTCTCACACAATTCTTTTACTGTGACTTCATTTAATCAAAAATAGGATAAGCTTTTCGCCTATCCTATTAATTCTTATTTCTCATTTTCACCTTTAATTATCATATGTTTCAAATCAATTACAGCATTAATTTCTTTTAAAAAATTAACTCCAATTATTCCATCTATATCAAAGCCATAATCCATAACACCAATTTCCACCTTAAAGTTATTAATTCTAAACTCTCCAAGGTTTACTTCATCTATAACCTTTTTATATACAAACTCATTTCCGCCAACACCTTGTATACTTTCTATTGAATCTGTAACGTCTATAGTAATATCAATTTTCTCTACTTCATCCATCTTTAAAATTGTACCGCCAGAGCCAGTATCAATTAAAATATTATCTAAAGTAAGTATCCTGCCTTTATGTTTTATATCTATGCCACAAAATGGAAGCCCATATTTAAGTTGAATTTTAACCATTACTTCTTACTCCAACCCATACTCTTTCCTCAATATCTAAAGATTCATTTGCCGTATTATAGACATACATTTCTTTACTCTTATCTTTTTTATGCCAAAGCGAATAATTTTTAAGAGCTTCGCTTCCATCATCAAAAGCTGCAATTACATCAAGATCTTCTACTATTCTTTTTCCTTCTTCTGATTTTGCTTTTAAACTTTCAAAAACAATCCACTTATTTTTATAGGTTTCTCTAACGTCGCTCCATCTCATTCTAATTTTCCTCCTTTATGCATAAGTTTA
>CAKVFO010000135.1 GCA_934746785.1 uncultured Clostridium sp.
TGGACACATCCTTTCTTAACTAAATAATATTTTACTTAGTTCGACTTAATGTGTCCACTACTTTATACTAACACCATTCTTAATATTAAATTTTTTCTGGATGTAATACGGAACATTAACTAAGTTTTCATGCAAAGGTACACCTTTTGTATAAATAATTATATCTATATCATTTACATCAACATTAGTATCTTTTATGAACTTGTCCACTAAATCACAAAATAAATCTACTTCTTTATCATCTTCAACTGAATATATACCTTCAATTTTTTTTTGCTTAATAAAGTTGTTAGTATATTCTTCAAGACTTTCAAATCCATCTGGCAAAACAAAGTCTTTGCTATCTAAAAAATATTTTTCAGTATCTATATATCTTTTTCCTAAAGTATAATTACTATAACTTATTCCTCTCTCCATATTTACCTACTTTCTAACGATAGCTAAAACTCTATTCAAATGAACATTAATATAGATATCACTAAATCGATTATCTTTTTCAAACATTTCTCGAACTTCACTCTCTGAATAAGGACCATGTACCTCATTGTCATGATGACTTAAAAACTTTCTGCCGAAATCATTATCAATGAATTCACTAGCTATTATAATTCCACCTTTTTTTAATATTCTGTTCATTTCAACAACAATATTTTCTGGATCTTTAAGTTCATGTAATACATTAGATAATATAACTATATCTACTGAATTTTCTTCTATTGAAGTTTTTTCAACATTTTCCTTTAGTATTTTAACATTTTTTCCCACTTTATTTTTCTCTAATGTTTCTTTTAATCTATTAAGCATAGTACTTGATAAATCTATAGATACTATTCTGCATTTTTTATTAAGTTTAGAACATAATACTGTATAAAATCCTGATCCTGCTCCTAAATCTATTAGTGTACTATTATCTTTTAAATTTTCCTTTAGAGTATTTTTTATAATTTTTGCATGTTTATTTGAGAATATATAAAATCCAAATACATATCTAAGGAATGGGGATACAAAAACTTTTTCCCCAAAAATTTCCCTTTTAAACCTTTCCACTCGTTCTTCATATCAAGATACCTTAACCTTTATTTTATTTAATCCATTATATAGATTTTCAACCACATCAACATTTATATTATGTTTATTCCCTAATTCAATAATAGCCATTCCAAATAATTCTCTTTCATCAGGTTTTTCTTTATTTTCAAAATCTCTTTGGAATGAAGTCTTAGTTTCAAATGGGAAATTATTAGCTTTTTCATAAGATAATTTAACTATATCTTCATTTAAATTAATATTTTCAGCTTCACTTATTTCATATATCTTATTCATAATTTCTTTTGTAACTTTGCTACATTCTTCATTACTATATACTTCACCTAATGTTTTATTATAATATGCAGTAACTAAACCATACGATGCTATAAACATGAATTTACCCCAAATTTCTTTAAAGTGTTCATCTGTCCATTTATACTTTATTGAGCTATTATCAAATATTTCACAAATTTCATCTGAATTTACTTCTAAATTTTCAGGATCTTTTCCAAAAATGATTGTACAGCTTCCTCCACTTTGAGAAACAACACCTGGTTTTTCTATATGTGTTCCTACATATACACATGCAGGAAACACAGTTCCTACTTTAATAACCTTTCTTATTCTAGAATATACATCTACTCCATTTAAAAGTGGTATAATCTTCGTTTTAGATGTTACCTTATTACTAAGATTTACTAAAACATTATTTAAATCATATTGTTTTACACATATTAAACAAATATCTAGCATTGGTAATTCATCAAAATTATCAGTACATAATGTAGGTTTACATATAAATTCTCCTTCATTGCTTGTCTTTAATAAAAGTCCATTCTTTTTAATTTCTTCTAAATGTTTTCCTCTTGCTACATAATATACATTATAATCATCACTATCCTGTAAGTAGTTAGCTATCTTACCACCAAAGTATCCTCCTACTCCACCTATTCCAACTATAGCTATATTTTTTTTCATCTAACATTCCTCCTCGAAAAATATCTCACTTGTATTTACATCTTTCAATGCTTCTTCTGCACATTTAATTGCTTTTAATCTATTTTCTTCATTAAATATGACTACTTTGTCTGACCATACTTTACAAAAATTACAATTTAAAGTATCATTACTATCGCATGAACAAATCTTTTCATCACATTTATAGTTATCAATAAACTTTTTAATAAAATTATCTAATTTAGAATTATCAATGTATGGTAAATCATAAAAATAGATTTTCTATAATTATTAACCTTTGATGCATTATACTTCATAGTCTTTATAGCATTATCAATTCCTTTATCATTCAGCTTTCCATAAGTATTACTTTTTCCTACATAATTAATAATATCTAGTAGGTTACCATCATACTTTCTTTCAGAATATGCTTTAGCTACCCTACTTAACCATTCTGTATTTCTACCTCTCTCTGTAAGCTTTATTGATAATCCTTTATATCCTACCTTGTCACATAGTTCTTCATAGTACTTTATATCTTCAGGTCTTATCCATCCAGATGACATTATTTTGCTTGGATCTTTTATTTTGATTAAATTACAATTTAGTATTTGATAATCAAAATGTAAAATTCTATCGTCTTCATCACTCTTAGAACCGTGACAATGAGATACAGCATGATTTCCATGAAAAGGACAATCATGTAAACATGAATTATTAGCTATTAATCTCAAATTAATATTTAAATCCTTAGCATATAAAAATAACTTTTCTAATTTCCCAAAATTTCTATTAACCCTTTGATCTAATGTTATTTCATCAGCTCCGATATCATGCCAATACTTTATCTGTCTCATACTATCTACCTTGTTATATACTGATATTGATACATATAAACTTGGATACTGTTCATGAATTATTTCACATAAGTATGGACTTGCAACTGTAACTCCATCCACATTACCTTCAACTATTCTATCTAATAATTGAATAACTTCTATGTGAAAATCCTTTTCAAATTCTTTTCCACCAAGACACAATGCATTAAGTAGATAATTAAACTTAATATTTTTTTGATGACAATAATCAACATATTCTTTTAACTGATCCCAATTTATCATCGGAAGTCTTATATAAAAGATTATTTAGACGTGGCATAAATAATGTAATTCTTGAGCTTACATTAATTTCTTGTGGTTATCATCTTTATAAATATAATAATAAACTAAAACGTGAAATGCTCGTAGCATAAAAATCACTTTAATTTTTAGGACTTTTTTACAGCCCCTTCTTTTATTATATCAGTTAAATTCCTTGAATTTTATGTTTTTACAAAAACTATCTTTATATGCATAAATTATGATATGATATATATAAATTTTTATTACTATCTAACATACATGGAGGTGATTTATATAGATATAACTTCAGAAGGAATACATAATCTATGTGAACTTTTCAAAACATTTTTTTCAATCTTCTTACTAGGAGCTACTATTGCAATGATAATACTTCTTATTTGTCTTACTATATTTATTTTTAATTATATAATATCAAGTCATATCTTTTATACATTAGCTGAGAAACAAAATAAGAGTAATGCATATTGGGCATGGATTCCCATCTTAAGGGATTTACTTACAATAGAAATGGGACAAGGGAACAAATTATTATATCTGCCTATATTATTAATATTTATTCCTAAGCTTAGAACTATCTCTTTAATAATCATCTTTCTTTATATTACTTTAATGAAATATAAAATAATAAGAGATAATAAAGGATATTCACTTATATTTGGTATATCAAGCCTAATATTACTTTTCACATTCTTCTTTGCAGATAACATATTAGTATATATGTTTATTATTTATAATCTACTAACTATATTATCTATTCTAAAAATGAGAAAACATATTAATGCAAAATAGAATACATATAAATAACCCATGAATACTTAATAATAAATATTCATGGGTTATTGTTTTATAAATCTATAACTTGTATTGCATAAAGTTATTATTATGAACAAAACCACATGCTGTATACAATTTAACTCCCATATCAGAAGCTGTTATCTGTACAGTACCACAGCCATATGTTCTTGCTTCCTCTATTATCTTATTAAGTAGTTTTTTTGCAATGCCCTTTCTTCTATAATCGGGGTCTGTAAACATACTTGAAAGAAGCCCTATCCTACCACTTGGACATCCAAAATAAGGCGGCTTTTCTACAAAAGACATTGCACTTGTCCCCACTATTTTATCTCCATCCATTGCTAACCAGGATACAAAGGTTCCATCTTATAGATGTTTATTATAGTATGCCTTCAATGCAGGTCTCAAATCTACATCTTCTTTTGCACCTTCTTCACGAAGCTGATTAATTCTCATTTCAATAAATATAGATAGTTCTTTATTTGTTATTTTTTTATACCCCATTTCCATATACCCCCTAATATAACCTATCTTGGATATGATGATATAATTTCATCAATCTTATCTTTTATAGCATTTCTAATTGTATTGTTAGCATTAATAATTTCTTCCTTAACAACATCCCTAACTGCACGTTTTGCTGCTTCTCTTATAATTCCATTATAATCAACACCATTTAAATCAGGAATCTTACATTCTTCTGCAATTACTGATGATGCATCTAATTTAACTTTTGCCGCTATAGAAGTTTCATTCCATCCTGTACAAACCTTTACTGGCTTTATCCCTTGGAATTGTATCTTATAGTTATAATATAATAGTTCTTTTTTATCTGAATTATAAACTTCTTCAACAGATTTATTTATTATTTTTTCTCTTGAAATTGATATAATTTCGCTTGTAGTTGGTAATTTAACTTGATTCATAATATCACTTACTGCATAATCTATCGTTCTATCAATTACCTTTTGAGTAAGCTTATTAGTTAATAATACATCTACAAATTTGCTGGCAATTATATCATCAACTAGTTTATCTATATCTATGTATTCTGGTATATTATATTTTTCTAAATCTTTCTTAATTTCTGCTTTAATTGTTACTTTTAATAGTACTTTAACATTTTCAGGTGTAAGAATTTCTTTAACTGCTTTTTTAACATTCTCCTCTACTGTATTATTTACATTATTAATTACTTTATCAATACCTAATGATGAAAAATCTAAGGAATCTACGTCTTCTGTAACTATTTGAACTAATTTTTCTTTTGATACTACGTCATCAGCCTCTGCTGCAAAAACATTGACAGGAAGCATTGTACACAACATCATTATCATTAAAAATAATGCACATATACTTTTTCTTTTCTTTAAAGTTTCTAGCATAAAATCACCCCTTAATTGTTTATATTTTGAAGTTAACATAGTATAACTAAATTTGTCAAATATTCTTATTTTCAAAAAATACATATTCTATTACATATACTTCAAATAAAAATACCAGGTTCCAATTTAAAGAACCTAGCATTTTAAACTACTTTACTACATTTATATATTTATCTTTATCTACAACCACATTAGTATGTCTATTAAAGTAATTAATTATTATTTCTGTCATTTCAACTTGAATTTCCTTAACTACTTCACATTCAGTATAGAACTCAAATCCACCAGCACCACTTGCTCTATAGTTATTCATAACAAGTGTTAATTCATCTTCATCCTTTACATCCTGTCCTTTAAATCTCACATATTCTAATGTGTTCTTACCATCTTTATTTAACTTATATCCATATTCTATATTGCTAAAATAATCATAATTATAATGTTCTACCTTAGGTTTTAAGAATGCATCTGATACAACTACTTTTTCTCCATCATATGCAAAATATTCACCACATCTATTTAATGCTTTCTTTAAAACTTCTCCAGTTACCTTTAATACTACTAAAGTATTGGGATATATATACGTAGAAACTATATCTCTAACTGTTACATCCTTATTAAATCCTTTTATAGAATTAGCAAAAGATGTACATGCTATATCTGCGTTACTTTCTTCTAATTGAACCATATTAATAAAGTTTGCTAAATATGAACCTTCAATTGCCATATCTATATGTTCTTTTGGATTTAAATCTATATCTAAATGCCCAACTGGACTATCTAGCCATTCTTGAACCTTTTCTTCTATTGGCATAAGTTCATCATAAACTTCTTTGTTAGGATTAATTTCTGGTACTATAAGCTTTGATTCTATCTTAGCTATCTTTTCATCATACTCTAAGTTTAACTCAATATACTTTTGTCCATTTTGTGGAGTTTGTACAATATAAGTACCATGTAAATCTTGTCCTTCTATTGCCATATGTTGATGCCCTGTAAGAAGAATATCAAAACCTAATTCTTCACATACTTTATAAGCTAAATTTTCCTTTGTATCACTTAATGATTTATGAGATTCTAAGTCTTTCTCGAATCCTCCATGATAAACTCCAATTATAATATCAGCTTTACCTTTAACTTCTTCATATACTCTCTTAACATTTGAAAAAGTATCATCTATAGAGAAGTTTTTTAAGTTTTTAGGCTGTTCCCATACATTTATAAAATCAGTTGTAAATCCTACTATAGCAACCTTCAAACCATTACCCATAGTTTTTATAGCATATTCCTTAATAGGAAGAGTGCCTGTTTTATCTTTCACATTAGCACATACACACTCTGCCTTTATATTGTCTAAATAGCTTTTTAAATTCTCAAATCCATAATTAAAGTCATGGTTTCCTAATGTTACAAAATCATATTTTCCTGCATTAATTACTTTAGATACAGGATGAGCATCAAATTCTTCATTAGTTAAGAAAGTTGTGAAAGGTGATCCTTGAATTGTATCTCCCCCATCAACTATTAAGGTATTTTCATCCTTAGTAAATGAATTTATTACATTTAACATTCCTATTGGTTTCTTTTCATTATTTGTATAATCTGTTGGATAAACAAAACCATGCATATCCGAAGTAAAATATATCTTTAGTTTCTTCATCTTAAACACCTCAAAAGCTATTATAGCAAATTTTTTAACACAATTTAAGATTCTCTTTACCACTTTCTAATTATATCAGAGCAATTGAGAATTTCTTCTGCTATAACACTCCTACTTTCTATTCTATTAGTTCAATATCTTTATCACATTCTCTTAAAGCCAAATTCATGAGTTCTTTATTTACATTGTTGTCTATATAACACTCAGCTTGTCCCTTTTCTGGTTCACCACATATATCTACTCCTATGACTTCTTCATTCTCCATAAAGTCTTTCAGTATTTGTTCTAATTCCTTTAAAGAAAGATCTCCTTGATCCCAATTAGTTTCAACTATATTTTCGCTTAATATATCTTTATCTACTGATATATAAATTGGTTCTTTTATATTAAGATTTTCTGCTATATTACTCATGTCCATTTTTTTAAGTTTCTCTTCATCAATAACTATAATTCTTTCTTTATAGCTCTCTTCAATTTGATTTATATACTTACTTGCTGGACCTATTAAAATAACTTTCTTTATATAACGATTAGTATCTAATACATCCTTAACCCATGACCCACAAGAAAGCAGCCCCAAAAACATAGATTCTTTCATGTCAGTATGATGATCAAATACTATAAGGTCAAAGGGCTTTTTAATTTTATCTATCCAAAATTCACTTATATAATGATAGTTTCCTGAATCAATAAAATGAATTCCATCTGGTGTAAAATCTTTAATCTTATTCTTTAATAACCTTGCTCCCTCTTCATCACAATAACAGTTAGTACCTGAAATCTCCTTACAATCAATTACTTTAGAATCAGCATCTTTATAAAAATTCTCCTTCTCGTAGGTTCCACTTAAGTTCATAACTACTATATTATTCTTCATCTTAAATCCCCCTAGTCTAATACTACTTCAATTATAATAACTACTATAATTATAATACTTTTATGTTATATAATGTATCTTAAGAAGGGATTCAAAAATGAAAAATAAGAATCATATGTCTTACTTTGGAGTAGGACCAGTGTATGTTTCAATAATTCTTACTTTAACACTTATTTCTATATACTTAGGAAAAACATCCTGCCTTTCAGCAGGTATAATAAATGCTATCGATTTACCAATGAAAATATTAGGACTTATAATTATAATCTTAGGAATACTTTTATGGATTCAAGCTGTACTTATATCTAGGATTGATAAAAACATTACTGAAAACAAATTAGTTACTACTGGTGCTTATGCCTGGGTTCGTAATCCTATATACTCATCAATAAGCTTAATGCTTACTGGCACTCTAATTTTGCAAAACAATCTTTTCTTATTAATTATCCCTTTCATATTCTGGCTTATTTTAACCTTACTAATTAAGAAAGAGGAAGTTGTATTAGCAAAAGTATTTGGTGAAGAATACTTATCATATAAATCCAAGGTTAATAGATGTATTCCTTGGTTTCCTAAAAAATAATTTTCATGTTATAATAAATGAGAATAATTTTCAAGCTTATAAATAAGGAGGAATTTAGCTTTGAAGAATAATTCTAAAGCTGAAAAGGGATATAATATGTGGTTTGTATTTGCTTTATTGTCTGCACTTTTTGCAGCCTTAACTTCAATCTTAGCCAAGATAGGAATTGAAGGAATAAACTCAAACTTAGCTACAGCCATTAGAACTGTAGTTGTTCTTGTTATGGCATGGGGAATGGTATTTATAACTGGTACTCAAAATGGGATTTCTAATATAAGTTCTAAGAGCTGGGTATTTTTAATTCTTTCAGGAATTGCAACAGGTCTTTCATGGCTTTGTTATTATAAAGCTCTTCAAATTGGAGATGCTTCAAAAGTTGTACCTGTAGATAAATTTAGTGTTGTTATCAGTATGATATTAGCATTTGTTATTCTTAAAGAAACAGTAACTGTTAAAACTGTTGTTGGCGGAATATTAATTACACTAGGAACTTTTGTTATGATTCTATAGAAAATAATAAATAACTAAAAATTAATAGGGATAATAGAATGTTA
>CAKVFO010000136.1 GCA_934746785.1 uncultured Clostridium sp.
CAACATATGAGGGATTAAGTATTTTTGTAGCTGTAGTAATGTTTATAATTTATATCTTAAACCTTTATTTTTCTTTCGGTACTCATAAACATATTTACACAGTTGATGAAGAACCATCTAGTGAAAAAGCTAAATGGAGCTTAAAAAAATCAATAATTATTTTAATAATAGCAACTATATTTATTGCAATAGAAAGTGAATTCCTTGTTGGAGGCATTGAAGATATAACTGCAAGTTTAGGATGGAGTGAATTTTTTGTAGGAATAATTTTAATTCCTATCATAGGTAATGCTGCAGAACATAGCACCGCAGTATTAATGGCTCTTAAGGATAAGATGGATGTGGCATTAGAAATTGCTTTAGGTTCAAGTTTACAAATTATTTTATTTGTAGCTCCCATCTTAATTTTTATAAGTCTTTTCTTTACACCTATGAGCATAATATTTAATCAATTTGAACTTATTGCTTTAACAGCAGCTATAATAATTGCTAATAAAGTTTCTCATGATGGAGAATCAAACTGGCTTGAAGGAGTTCAGCTTTTAGCTGTCTATTTGATAATAGCAGCTGCATTCTTTATAGTTTAGATAAAATTTTTTAGGAGTGATATACATATGATGAAAAAATTTATTATTGTTCTTTTAACAGCCGCTTCACTTACTTTATCAGGCTGTACTAATAAACCTAATCACGCATCAGTAATAAGTGAGGAGGAGTATATAATGGAAGATATTACCATAACTAATAGTGATGATGCCCTTCAACGTCTAAAAGATGGTAATGCACGTTTTTTAGCTGATGACTCAGCACTTATTAACGTTACTAGTGAAAGACGTAATGAATTAGTTGATCACCAGAATCCTTATGCAGTAGTCGTATCTTGCTCAGATTCTAGAGTAACGCCTTCACTTATTTTTAATGTAGGTCTTGGAGAAATCTTTGATGTAAGAATTGCTGGAAATGTTGTTGATGATGATGCTCTTGGTTCAATAGAATATGCAGTAGACCATTTACATTCACCTCTACTAGTTATCATGGGACATGAAAGTTGTGGAGCTGTAACAGCTGCATATGATAGTGTTAAAAAAGGTGTTCCAGCTGAAGGAAAGGTTGCTTCAATAGTTGAAAAAATAGCACCAGTTATAGGTGATTCAAATACTGTTGATGAAGCTATTCATAAAAATATTAACGCCGTATATGACGAAGTTCTAAAAGATGAAATAGTTAAAAATGCTGTTAACGCTGGAAAATTAACTGTTGTAAAAGCTTATTATGACCTAGATGGTACTGTAATTTTTGACTAGTATTTCTAAAAAGTTTTAGATTTCTTAAACATAAAAAAAACAGTCAAATTTATTAAACATAAATTTGACTGTTTTATTGTTATGATGTTAATCCCACATATTCCCCATCATTCTAAATTTACTATATCTTTCTTCAATGAGCTTATTAATATCATAATTAATTAGTTCGTTTAATTCCTTTACTATACTATTTCTTAAATTATTTGCCGCTTCTTCTCTATTATTATGTGCTCCACCATAAGGTTCATCTATAATTTTATCTATTACTCCTAATTCCTTTAGATCAGCAGCTGTTAATCTCATCTTTTCTGCTGCTTCTTTTGTTCTATTTACATCTTTCCAAAGTATGCTCGCAAATCCTTCAGGTGATAGTATTGAATATATAGCATTTTCCAACATTAAAATTCTATCAGCAACACCTAGCCCTAAGGCACCACCACTTCCACCTTCTCCAATAAAGACTGAAATTATAGGAACTCGTATTCTACTCATCTCTATTAGATTATTAGCAATGGCCATACCTTCTCCATTTTCTTCAGCTTCTATCCCACAGTATGCTCCTGGAGTATCAATTAAACAAACAATAGGCATCCTATTTCTTTCAGCTAATTTCATTACTCTTAAAGCTTTTTTATATCCTTCTGGCCTCGCCATTCCAAAGTTTCTTTTTAAGTTTTCCTTTAAGTTTTCACCTTTACTTATACCTATTATTGTTACAGCCATTCCATTAATTTTAGAAATACCCGCAATAACTGATTGATCATCATAACAAGTTCTATCACCATTTAGACTTACAAATTTATCACATATATTTTTTATATAATAACTTGAGCTTGGTCTGTTAGAATTTCGAGCAATATTAACAACTTCCCAAGCCTTGCTTTCTTCCTTAATATCCTGATTCATAATGCATTCCCTCATTTATATCTAAAATATCAAACAAAAATTCTTTAAGATCTTTTCTACTTACTACGTGATCAATTTGTCCTCGTTCAAGTAGAAATTCTGCCCTCTGCAAGTTCTTTGGCAATTCTTCTTTTATAGTATTTTCTATTACTTTTTTTCCTGCAAAACCTATCAATGCTTCAGGTTCACTTATTATAATATCTCCCTGCATTGCAAAACTAGCTGTAACTCCACCTGTTGTAGGATCTGTTAATACGCTTATATATAATCCACCCATTTCCTTATAACGACCTATAGCTGCTGAAATTTTGGCCATCTGCATCAAAGATAATATACCTTCCTGCATTCTTGCTCCACCTGAAGCAGTAAATATAACTAAAGGTAACTTTTCCGAAGAAGCATATTCAACTAATCTAGTTAGTCTTTCACCTACTGCTGTCCCCATACTGCCCATCATAAAATTAGAATCCATTACACCTATAGCCACATCTATTCCATTAAGCTTTCCTACACCAACTGTAACTGCTTCATTAGTTGAAGATTTTATCTTAGATATTCTAATCTTTTCATCATATCCTTCAAAGTCTAAAACGTTTTTTGTTTTAACTTCTTCAAACATTTTCTGAAAAGTATTTTTATCTATTATTTCTTTTATTCTTTCTTTTGCTGAAATCCTTATATGGTAATCGCACTTATCACAAACATAATTATTTGCTTTTAAACTCTTGCTGTATAATATTCTAGAGCACCTTTTGCACTTTACCCACATACCTCTCTTAATTTCAATTTTATTTAATAGACTCATTTTTACCCACCAACTCATTTTCTAAAAAATCTGTACAATATTCTCCACTTCTAAAAGCTTCCTTGTTAATAATCCACTTATGAAAATCAATATTAGTTTTAACTCCCTCTATCTTCATTTCATCTAAAGCTCTTTGAATTCTATCTATTGTCTCTCCCCTATTCTTTCCATGAACTATTAACTTTAAAATCATAGAATCATAGTATATAGGAATTGTGTATCCATTATAAACATTTGTATCAATTCTTACGCCTATTCCTCCTGGCATAATTATATTTTCAATTGTACCTGGACATGGTCTAAAATTATCAAATGCGTCTTCAGCATTAATTCTACATTCTATTGAGCAACCATCTATCCTAACATCTTCTTGAGTAAACTCAAGTTTCTCTCCATCAGCAACCTTTATTTGTTCTTTTAATATATCTATATTACTTACTTCCTCTGATATTGGATGTTCAACTTGAATTCTAGTATTCATCTCTAAGAAATAGTAATTATTATCACTATCTAAAAGAAATTCTATAGTACCTACACTTGTATATCCTATTTTCTTAATAGCATTCACTACGGTACTTCCTATTTCTTCTCTTAATTCTTCTGTAACAACTTTAGATGGAGATTCTTCTAAAACTTTTTGATGGTTTCTTTGCATAGAGCAATCTCTTTCTGGTAAATAAATAGCATTTCCATAATTATCAGCTATAATCTGAAATTCTATATGCTTAGCTGCACTTATAAATTTTTCAATATATATTTCTTCACTTTCAAAGCACTTCTTTGCTTCAAGCTTACATATACAATATTGTTTTTTTAACTCATCATCATTATTTACTACTCTAATTCCTTTTCCTCCACCACCTAAAGCCGCTTTTATCATAACTGGATATCCAATTTTATTAGCTATTGATAATGCTTTTTCAATACTTACTACTCCTCCATCAGAACCTGGTATTACAGGAATCCCTGCATTTTTCATCATTTCTTTAGCTTTAATTTTATCTCCCATACTTGCAATCATCTCACTAGAAGGACCAATATACGTAATATTACATTCTTCACATATACTAGTAAAATCTGAGTTTTCCGATAAAAAGCCATATCCAGGATGAATTGCATCTGCATTCATAATATCGCAGGCACTTATAATATTAGGTATATTAAGATAACTTTCATCTGCATGAGCTTCGCCTACGCATATTGATTCGTCAGCTAATTTTATATGAAGAGAATCCTTATCAGCTTGAGAATAAACTGCTACAGTTTTTATCCCCAGTTCCTTACAAGCTCTTATAATTCTAACAGCAATTTCTCCTCTATTTGCTATTAAAACTTTCTTTATATTCTTAGTCTTCATAAAAGCTCACCTACTTTATTTTAACCTTTATAAGAGGTTGTCCATATCCCACATTACTTTTATCTTCACAACATACTTCAACTATTTCTCCATCAAAGTCACTAACTACTTCATTCATAAGTTTCATGGCTTCAATAATTCCTATAGTATCTCCTTTTGTTATCTCATCTCCTTCCTTTACAAAGGCATCTTCATCAGGATTAGGTGATCTATAAAATACTCCAACCATTGGTGATTTAATAATTTTCACGTCCTCATTTTCTTCTATATCCTTTATTAAATATTCACTTGAATTCTCTTCAATTTTATCTATAGACGTACTTTCACTACTAACTATCTTATTTTCTGATTTTTCTAGATTTAAATATACATTATCAAACTTTACTTCTATTTTTGAAAATGAACTTTTCTCTAAATCGTTAAGTAATTTGTTTAAATCTTCTTGTTCCATATTATCCCTTCTCCCCAAATCTATTTACTTTCACTATATATACTTAAAACTATCCCAATTAGGACAAAGACATTTGATGCAATTACAGCTACAACCGGTATATCTATAAATAAGAACACCCATATATCTATAAAAAAGACTACCGCCCATACCTTCATTTGAAAATCACTTAATTTATCTATTTTATATTGATCTATTAATTCATTACTAAAATCCTTTTTCACATAATATCTCATGAAAGGCTTTTTAATTAAAATACTGACTATACTCATAATAAATAACCATGCATACCCTATGTATCCATCTCCAACTATAAAGGTGTCAGTTTTCAAAACATAATTTCCAATAATAGTAATGATAAAATATAAAACACTTGTCACATCCATAAAGCTATAATCTTTTTTAGCTTTTTGCAATCCTATCAATACTAGTTCTAATATTAAGGCTATAACTCCACCATAAGGTTCTAGCTGAGCACTAATTGTCCAATAAACAATCCATGGTATATACGAAATTGTTAAGTATAACATATTTTTAAACTTCATCGTTATCTCCTCATCAAATGACATATAGAAATATAATTATCTTCCTTTTTCAAATAATACAATTTAATATTTTCACGCTCACTTAATATCCTATTGATTTTCTTTTCATCAAATATAAGATATAATCCATTTCTATTTTCATTAATTAGTATTTTTACAAAATCCATTCCCAAACTTAAACCTATACCTAATGCCTTACCAATAGCTTCCTTTACCGTCCATAATAACATCCATATATTAGAGTCATCACATTTAAATTTCCCCCAACAATCTATTTCTTCCTTACAAAAACTATATTTTATAAATGATTTCTCTAATTCTAAATTGCATTTTTCTATATCTATACCAATTTTCCCTTTACTACTAACCCCAACAACTGCATAATCATCATTATGCGCTATAGATAAATCCCAATCTATCTTTTTATTCTCTATAAATAACCTAGGTTTTTCTTTTATATCCATTTTTATTAATTTAATATTTTCCAAGTTCCCCTTGTAATTAAACTTCTTAGAAACTAACTTCTTAGCAGCTAATCTACCACAATACATTTCTTTTTGTCTCTTTTTATTTCTATGCAACCTATCATAATAACTTCTTTCTTCAGCAGATAAAACATTTTCTAATTCTTCATTTATTGAAGGAATTTGAAGAAAAGATAGTGATATTCCTTCAAATTCCTCTTCATTAATATAAATCTTATTTAAGGATGTTGTGACTACCATTTTCCTTATCAATTCTTATTAGAATCATCTCTTCTATATCAAATATTATTTCTCCACTTGCTGATATAGCCTGAGCAGAATATTTTATTTCTGGATCATCAACACCTAGTAACTTACAATATACGTATATCTCTTCATCCTTCTTAAAATCTCTATATTTTACTGCTTTTGATATCTTTCTTGGAACTATTGTATATCCATTCTTTTGATAATCATTTAGAAGCATAAATCTACCTATATTATCAATGGTAATCGGTGATATTATAGATTCTACTAGTCCAGTATAAGAGAAATATTGTTGATCTTGAGGTACTTTTACTACTCCTACCATTTCATTTTCACTCAACATTCCCGCATAAGTTATATATCTAAAGGTTTCTCCAAAGACAATAAAGTTATTAGCTTGTCCATAATATAAATCCATATCAATTTCTTTACTCTTCTCTATCAAGGACTTCATATCTAAATCTGTTTGCTTTATTGGTTTCAATTGTTTTTCAAAAAGAATATCTCCATATGAATGAACTCTATCTTTTTGTAATACCATTCCTTTTTTATTAACAAAATCAGATAAAATCTTTACACTAAATACTTTATTATCTTTATTTTCTTTAGATACTTCTCCATTTAATTTTAAAGTCAGCTTATTTTCATCAAAACACTTAATAAACTTTTCAAAATTATAGTCTAAAATTTCACTTGCATAATATCTTGTATTATCTTCACTAAGATCTTGTAACAACTCTCCAAGTTCACAAGCTGATTCAATATGCATAACTCCTGCAAACACGCTACTTCCATCAACTAAATGGTCTTTTAAATGAACATCACATTCTTTATTTAATTCTTTTATAGATGATATACTCTTACCTGCTTTGTACTCTTTAACTTCATCTATCATTGGAAATACTGTTCTATCTGTAACTTCCCCATTTTCTCCAATATATTTTGTTAAAGTTTTTAGGTTTTCATCTAGTAAATCAAGCTGTCCTAATGGCATATTACCCTTACCTATTTGACCAAAGAACAACATTTCAGGATAATCTAATCCAAAAGCTATTTCATTTAAGAATCTAGTAACCCCTTCTTTTACCTTAATATAGTCTAATCCTCTTACTTCTTTTTGAACTTTTTGAACTTGAGGATCTGATGCCATACCAACTTCATCCCAAGCAGTCCATCCCAATACTCCACACTTTAAGTTTGGATTATCCTTATTAATCATAGAAGAAAGTTTTACAATTATATCTGCTCCAGCTGAATAATCAACTTGTCCATCCATACCAAATCTTCCTGAAATAGACCCCATGCTTACAAAGAACTTTAGCTTATCACTATTTAATTTATTGTACATATTGTAGAATCCATTAGCTTTTACTCTTACTACCTTTAAAGCAAATTCTTCATTCTTTTTAGGAACAGTTCCAAAGGAAGGAAGACCAGCACCGTTAATAATACCTGTAACTTCTCCATAAGTATCTTTTATATATTTTGCAAGTTTAGTTGTATCTTCATCACTGCAAATATCACATTTTAAATAATTTATATCATAACCTATATCATTTAAATCTTTTATATTTTTGTATAATTCTCTAGCATTTAAAAGTTTATTATACTTACCAATTGCTTCAAATGGTGTATTAACTTGTTTTTTAGTAATTAATTCTCTAATATATTCAGTTTTATACTTTTCTATTTCCTCATCATTAAAGGCTAGCCATTCTTCATCACCCTTTGGCAAGTCAGTTCTACCAGTTATAATTATTTTAGGATTATATAATTCAGCTAATCCTTTTACACATTCAAGAATTATTCCTCTTCCTCCACCAGAAACTACAACAACATCATTTTTATCTAACTTAAACTGTTCTAGAGATTCTCTATCTTTAATTTCTTTAGGAATAACACATATAGTTTTTCTTATACCATTACAATAACCTACTTCTACCAAGCTCTCTCTAACCTTGTAATCATTGTATAATATTTTTGCTACATTTTCTGCATCATCTACTTCTGTAAAATCACATATTTTACAGTTTAATGGTCTAAGTTCTTTTTCTAAGCCCTTTAAGTATCCATCTACTATAGCTCCAATAGGATTATTTAAAGAATCTCTTTCCACCCCAAAAATACCACCAATATTAGTTGCTGCGAAATAAGCACATTCTTTAGGATTTTCCCCCAAATAGTTATAAGCGTATTTTGATGTATAGAATATTACATTATATACTTCTCTTACTTCACTATCCCATAAATCATAATCTACATTATAAAAATGAACTTCTTTTCTTATACCATTAAGATTTATAATAATATCTACCTTTTCTAATTTATCAATTGCTTTACTGATGCTTGATTTTAAATTTTCTACATCTTTAAAGTTTACAGGTACTGAGGTTATTCCTTCATATTTAGAATTTCCTAAAACACATACTTGAATATCATCATTCTTTAATAACTCAATTAAGTTTTTAGTTATACTTTGATCCAAACTATCTTCGACTAGTAAAACTCTCTTACCTTTAAATTTGAACTCTTCTGTATTTTGTGGATATTTCTTCTCTACTGAAACACCTATATATCGTGTAGAAATTGAATCATTATCTAATTCAAATAACTTATTTAGTTTATTTTCTTCAACCTTTTTTGAAACTTCTTCTGATTTTTCGTTTCCAGCTCCCATAGCCTTACTTGTATAATCTACTATTTTTTCTATTGTATTAAATTCTTTTATGTTTGCTGTTTCATCCTGTTCATATCCGAAGTGTTCTCTTACTACTGCAAA
>CAKVFO010000137.1 GCA_934746785.1 uncultured Clostridium sp.
GATATAGGAACAGAAGCTCTAGTTACCTAAATGTAAAAAATATAAAAATAAGTTTGTGTAAAAACAAGAAAGGTTTAAGGGGTGTTATCTATTTGTTAAATATTAACTATAAGTATTTCCATTGGATTGTTACCCTTATAAATGGTTATAAAATTTATTTACACTTATTTTTATTTATTATCTTTTTATAAAACCTGGTCAGCGTTGACACTATTTTAATTTCATTATATATTCCACTAATATCAACTATCTCTCTTAACTAAAAAATTTTATAATCCTCTATATCAACTTTAAACATACCTTCAAAGTCTCCACTTTTTATACTTATATTATAATATCCACTAGAAGTCAATAATATTTTTTTCGATTTCTTACTACCAGTTTCAAATTCAATTTCTTTTATAACCTTATTATTGTCATCAGTTATTGTAGCTTTTATTATATCCTTTTTATCATTAACCTTAAAGTTTGGTGAATCTTTAATCTCTTCAAATACTGGTAACTCACAATAGTTATTTTCATCATATATTTTCTCTCCCAAAATTGAATCTACATTCAAATCTAATAAGGTTAACTCACTCTTTATATTCACACTTCTATTAAATATAGAAGTATTCACTGACATATCACCTTCTAATCCTGTTAAGTATTCCTTTCCTTTAATAATTGAATATATATAACCTGTCAATGCTATAAGTATTATAGCTACTATTGAAAAAGTAATTCATTTATTCTATGCTTTTTTCTTTGGAAGATATTTTTACATAGTCTAGAGGTAAACTTATATTTTTATAAATAGTATAATCCTCAATCAAAGCAAAATTTTGTACTACAAAACCTATATATTTATTTCTAAATTGTGACAACTCTTTATCTTTTAACCTACTTACATCTTTATCATTAAAATAATACTTTCCTTCTGTTGCCTTATCTAAAAATCCCAATATATTCAACAAAGTTGATTTCCCAGATCCTGAAGGACCCATTATTGCAAGCATATCCCCCTCATTAACCTTTAAATCTACTCCCCTTATAGCTTCTACTTTATTATCTTCTTTTCCAAAAATTCTTTTTATATTTTTAACTTCAATTAAGCTCATTCTTCCAACCCCCTTATAATATTATTCACCTCTAGTTTACGTATCTTTCTAATTTCTGCTAAAGAATTATCTTTATTGTTAGTTATTATTAAACTATTATTAATAAAATCTTGAAATTTACTAGCACTTTTATCATCCAATTTTAAATTTGATGTAGGACAAATAACTCTATTATCTAAAGTACTAATATTTCCATTATCAAAGAAATAGCTGCTCTCCTTTAAAATACCAACTACTTCAATAGTCTTTTCTTTCAACTCCTTATAATCAAAATACTTAAACCTGTCCCCAATATTATAAATCCATTTATATTCAGAACCTAAAATCACTGGAATATTATCTTTTAATTCAAAATCACCTTTATTAAAACTTCTTCCTTCCATAACTTCAAAAGGAAACTCTTCTACATATTCTTCATCCACATAGTAACCTTTTAAATCACTAAACTTCCCCTTAATATTTTCATATGGATCTATTTCATATTTTTCTTTTTCATCTGGCACGTAATAAAATTTATCATCATCACAAAAATCCTTAATTAGTATATTTGAAAATTGAGCTGAACATATAGAAAAATTATCACTACCTTTCAATCTTGTATACATCTCATAAGTTCTTTCATTAATATCTTCATCTTTATTAAGTTCAATAACTTCACTCATATTAGTTTTATCTATTAATCTATATACTTCTTTATCCGCATAATATCATTCAAAAGTCCTTTTCCTATAACAGCTAATTTTTCATTTTTATCAAAGTCATCTTCTAAAAAAAAACGACCTTTTTCAATTGGTGGAACCTTTTTTAAATTTCCCTTAAAATAAACTCCATATGAATTATATCCTTCAACTTCTTCCTTCATAAGAAGATAATTATCTTGTAAACTTAAAATATTACTTTTTACAGGCTTATCTTTTTCAAAATCAATCTTTAACTTAATGGAGTTTCCTGTAATGAAATTGTAGCAAATATTATAATTAAAAATATATTTTTTCCTACTAAGTTTCTCATTAATTTTCCTCCATATATAAAAATAAAATTATTCCTAATCCTAATTATTTTTTATAATAATAGGAACTGTACCAAAATAATTTTGATACAGCCTTATTAATTTAATATCCTGTTGAACTTGAAGTAGTTCCATCACTATAGTAAACACGTCCATGTTGACCATAAATTGCGCTTGTTTGAGCATGTCCCCATCCGCTTCGACTTGCTCTATTACCTCCAGACTGAATTCTAACTGAAACTGAATAATGTTCATGATCTGCCCATCCATAATGCAAGTTATAAGAATATGAACCAGGTCCACCCTCTAGCTTACTTGATGATGCTGCCCCGCTATCATCGGTACTGCCATAGTTGATGCCAATACAGCTGTTACAATACATTTTTTTAATGAATTTTTCATTCTAAACACCCCTTATATTTCATATCGCTCTTTCGTTATACATCTTTTGTATTTTTTGTAAATATATTAAATTATTTTTAAGTTTTTGTAATATTTCACAAAAATATTTTATTACAATCATTATTTTAACAGTTTTTCCCATATGTTGATCCCTATAATTCCATTAAACTTTAATTTATTTTTTTATAGAAATTACTAACTGCATTAAATGTATCATTTCCAAAAATTCCATCAACACCATTAGTATCATATCCTAACTCAGTCAATCTCTCTTGAAGTAACTTAGTAATCTCCCCTCTTGCACCATACCTCAAAATAGGACAGCCAGCCAAAGTATTAGGTCCAGGAATACCATCAACAACTTGATTAGAAAAACCTTGTCTATTACACTCTTCCTGCAATCTTCTTACCCAATCACTACTAGCCGTCTTACTACTTTGTTGTATATTAACATTAGATGTATCATCACTTGTTTCTCCCACTAATCCTTTTACAATAGCATTTGCTATATCTTCAGCATTATATCTATTCATATCCTCACACGAATCTATAAAACAGCACTCAATAAGCATTGCAGGCATAGTAGTATGATTTATAACATAAAGATTAGCACCTTTTATTCCTCTACTTGTATAACCTAAGCTGCATATATTATTTAATACATTTCTTGCTGAACTTAGTGGGTTTCCTTGATATGTATAAACTTCTGTGCCATGACCACCTCCTGCATTTAAATGAATTGAAACATAAAGATCCCCTCCATTTGCATTAGCTCTATTCGCTCTAGCTGCCAAACTTTCATTTACTGTACTTGCGCTATCAATACTACAAACACAAACACTATGTCCTAAAGATTCCAACTTGGCTTTAACTTTATATCCAATCTCTCTAGTGCAATCTTGTTCTCTTCTTCCACATCCTTCTGCTCCTGTATCTGCTCCTCTTAAAACATGTCCCATATCTAAATTAATTTTCATTTAACATCATCCTTTCATATATAAAAAAGAGAAAAATAAAAATGCCTTGTAAATTGGCATTTTACTTTTCTCTTCTTTACTTCTTAATTTATTTATTTTTTAATAATTCTTTAGCTGTATTTTCATCTATTACTTTATAATATAATCCTCGATCAAAATCTACAAATCCATTTGATTCAAGCTCTGAAACTTTACTATACTTTATGTTTGTCCATAATTCATATCTTTCTTTGCCATCATATCCATAACTGCCCTTAGTTATATGCTCTAGCTTGCACTTGATTCCCTGAAATGTTACATCTACTGATTTCATTTAACTTTATCTCCCTTTAATTTGATATAACATTATTATATCAAATTAATATTAAAGCTTAATAAGATCCTGAACTTTTATTAGTTGTTCTTTTAGACTTTTATTTTCATCCTCTAAAGACTTATTATTCTCTTGAAGCTTTTTGTTTTCTTTCTTAATATCATCTTCACTCAATGCATTTTTACCTTTATTAAATTCACCTGCCAAAGCTTGTCTTATTTCATTTAACTGTTCTTGAGTTAATGCAGGTATTTTCTTTAATAGTAATCTATCAAACATATCAGCCTTACTTTCAACCAACTCTTCAACATTCTCAGTTATCCTATCCTTCTCCTCAACAATATTCCATATATCCTTAGCTGTATTAATAAGTTCAGAATACTTATCTAGTTTGTACTTTTGTGAAAGCTCCTTAGCCTTCACCTCAGCTAAATTTATTAATGCATCTCCAACATTCTTAATTATTACAATTACTACTCCAACAAATGCTGCTGTTACTGCCGGCATTACTCAATTTATTATTTGTTCCATTTACATCTCTCCTTAATTAATCTTATTTTTTATCTCTTTAACATCTTCTTTAATGTCTTCAACTATATTAAACTTATTTGTCATATTATCTAATAAACACTGATACCTCTTTTCTCTATCTCCTGTTGTTTTCAGCACATACAAAAATAAAGATACAAATAGCCCATATCCTAACCCCTGCTGTAATGTTGCACTCATTAAATCCTCCATAAAACACTACCTTTCAAATATAAAGACAGAGAAGTTTTTAAAACTCTCTGCTTATCTTATTTTCTTTTAAAATATTATTTTCTTACTTAAGCTCCTGTGCAATATATCCTATATCTTGGTGCTTGCCATTTTCTCGCCAGTTAAATTCTCTATGATTAAACTTACTTATTTCATCAAGTCCACTCTTTACTGTATCTTTGATGTTAAACTTAAGCCGTGCATCAGACGCCCAAGTTGTTATTCCTCTGGCAAATTGATTTGAAGTTCTATTTACTATTACTTGAATCTAATACCTCTTTACCTAAGGGTTTATCTGGTTCTGACTTTCTTCTTAAAGTACTAGCTATAAAATCTAAAACTGCTACATCATCACCTTATAATAATTCAGCATAACCTTTTGTAAAAGGCTTGCCTATAACTTCTTTGTATGTAGCAATAGATCTATTATCAAAAGCCATAATATAATCTTCACCATCAATGCTTACTTCAATCTCTTTTCTAGTTAAATTCAATATTTTCACCTTCTGATTTTTGGTCGCCATCCTTTTCATATAACTTAACATTATAGAAAACTACATTTTCATAAGAACCATCATCATAAGTTTCTTGAAATAAAACAGCTACTGGCTGAGATATATCATCAGTTCCAGTAGCTGCACCACTGTTGGCATATTCTTTTCCTTGAAGCCTAGCCCTTGTCTTTAAGGCTATTGATGAAAATGTCAAATCTAAATCAACACCCGTTTTCTTTTTCTTGTATATGTTCTGCTTATTATCAGCATAATTTGAAGCTTCCGCATAAGTATATGTATACTTAACTTCTTCTATTGCTTCAGGAGCAGCAAAGGTTGTTACTCCATCTTTATTTATTATTTGTGCTGTCATACACTTTCTACAGCCTGTCTTTTTTTCTACTCAAAGTTTATTACCTTCTTTATAATTTATGTAAATATAAAAAGGCTATTGCTTCATTATTTATAAAACAATAACCTTTTTAATCATATTGTACTATTAACTAATTTTTTCCTTTTTGCTAATATACATATTAGCAAAAACAAGCAAAAGAACCATTAATGGATAAATAATTTCTAAGCTTTCTTTTGAAATTATATCAATTTTATATATAATAGGAACCAATATAAACATTATTCCTTCAAAAATAAATAATACTTTTATCCATATAGCCTTATCTTTTTTCAGAAGTGTGTAAAATATAGTAAATAACCCAAATAAAAAACTTAATATTAAAACTATATTGAGGATTATTTCTTTAATTACTAACATAATTTATTATAATGCCGATGCAATAGCACATACTCCTCCTAAAATTCCACCTCCAACAACAATTGCTGGTCCACCACTAATTATTGCTCCTGCTATTAGCAATCCTCCTCCAACAACTCCCATTGTACCGCCACCATTTATAGCTTCTAATTGTTCAACTTCCTTTAATTCAATAAAATTTTCCATGCTCTTTCATCTCCTAAAAAAACTTTAATTCATTGTATCCCATGTTGTAAGAGCTGTGCCTAGCAATATTAATCCAAGTCCTGGATTAGCACAAAATGCTACTGCTCCTCCAATATAAGCTGCTGTTCCAGCAATACCTTTAATATCTTTTTTTGACATACCTCCATCAATCTGTTCTAGCTCATAAATATCTAGTTCTTTGAAATTATCCATTTTCAACAACCTCCTTCAATGAACATTATAACTTTTATGTAAAAAAATACAATTTATTTTTTGATTTTATTTTTTTAATTTAAGTATCAACAACTTCTGCATAAGTATATGTATACTTAACTTCTTCTATTGCTTCAGGAGTATCAAAGGTTGCTACTCCATCTTTATTTATTATTTGTGCTGTCATACAATTTCTACAGCCTGTCTTTTTTCTACTCAAAGTTTATTACCCTCTTTCTTGATTTTTTATATAAAAATAAGATGTATGAAATTATTTCTAAATTTCAATACATCTTATATTTAACACTATATAAGTATTTGTCTTACACTTTCATCTTCTTTTGTTTCATTACTAATTATATCTTTAAAATTCATTAAAGTTTCACTTATCAAAGCAAAATCTGTTGTCTTAGGATCTCCAACTCTGCCTGTATACTCATCCATCACATCAATAACTGCACTAAAATTTGATATATTCATATTTTTATTTCTAACAAATGTATTATAAGTACAGTTTAATGTATACTTTAAATCATCAGCAACATTCTTAGGAAATCTATCCATCATTTCTCTATAAGCTCTTCTTACTTTGCCAGAAGCTGTTTGTGGTGGAAAACACAATACTGCCTTTTTTAATTCAAGAAAATCATCATAATTAGGATTTTGTTTTTCAAACTTAACTCCCGAATCACAAGTATTCTTCCAAAAAAGCAAATCTTCTTCTTTATCAATTGGATCTTTTACATTTTTTCGAATAGCTTCTGATATTGGATCAAGTAAATCTTTAAATTCGTTTCCTGTTTTTTTATTTGCGCTTTTGAAATTAAATGTATTATTTAAGCTTTTATTAATTGATGATATATCTAATCCCATATTCATTTATCCTTTAATTTACTTTTACTGTTACTGTATCAGTAATATCTGAACCACCATCAACAGAATATCTAACATTTCCATAACCTATTTGATCATAAGAAAAATATATTTGAGGTTCTGCAATACTAACATTACTTAAATACTGTATTGGCAAACATCCACCGTTTCTATCATAAAAAACTTTGTTCGCAAATCCTGTAATCTTAAAATATTTTACTCCTGGTGCTGTTGCTACTGCTGATGCTTTTTCTGCTGAACTTGTTAATACAACAGTAGTTGTAAATAGAAATACTGTAATAAATACTGAAAATATTTTTGTTAATTTTTTCATTCTAAAAACCCCTTTCCTTGATACAAAATTATTCTCGTATATTTATTGAAATACTTTACATTTTTTCATTTTGTTTTAATTAATACTTTATAAAGCTTAATTTTATATTATTATTCATTTTCTTTTAAACATCTTAAAACTAATTGGAATATTGTATAATTCTTTTTCTTTTCTTGGTTCTTTAACTCTCCCACCCTTTATCCCTACTTTATTCAATATTTCAGTGACTTTATCTTTTGTACTTTCTACATTTTCAGTTGCTGCATAAACATTAACTAAAATACTATATTCAGTTCCCTGCCTTGAATTATCGGCATAATAAGAAGGAAATTCTATATACGTATAAACAACACACTCTCCTTCATAAGCACCTTTAGAAAGATAAAAATTCTCTAATCCTATACTATCTAAAGCATGTCCTATAATCTCATTCAATAACCATCACTTCTTTTCTATGTTTTTATTTATTTCTTCCTTTAAAGTTAAGTCCAAAATCTCTATAACCCCAGTTATGATACCAAAGCTCTTTCCATTCATCCCATGGAGCAGTTTCATTTTTTAATCCAACATCAACAAATACACTTCTTCCATATTTCCTTGGTTCACATTCTCCTACATACTCATAATTCTTAGAAAATGTTTTGGCTTCATCTTTAATAGCTGTTTCCATGTCCTTAGCCACATCATTAATTATTTCTTCAGTATTTATATTAGTTAAATTATCAAGTTTTTTAATTAAATTATTAATTCCCTTAATCTCTAGACTCATAATTTCCTCAATTTAAATATAAAAAAAGAACTAAAAACCTAGTTCTTTAGTCTATTATCTATATTATTTTCTCCTTATTTTTTTTACTATAAAGTCTATTATAATTACAGAAGCAAAAACTCCACTCCAATTAAAAAATGCATCTCTATACGCATACTTAGAAAGCTCTCCAAAGAATCCTATCCCCCATACAATCACAAATATAAATACAACTGAAACTATATATTGAATAAGAATTTTTATGTATTTATTTTTTATATTTAAATACTTAAATACTCCAAAGAAACCTACACCAACAAGTGTAAATATGGCTCTTATTAATATATGTGAATTAGTGTCATTTTCACATCCTCTTACTAACTGCCAACCAGAACTTACTAAAGTTACTGCTGTGAAAATCATACAGAATAACAAAAATAAATTGTATATCTTTTTCATTTCATCTCTCCTTTATTTACATACTTCAATTCTATAATAGTGCATTTTTGCTTGAATAATTTTACAGTTAAATAAAAAGCAAACTTTAATAAGCTATTTTTAATGACTCAAAAATTTCTTCTATAGG
>CAKVFO010000138.1 GCA_934746785.1 uncultured Clostridium sp.
CCCATACCAGCAATGATTATACTAATAACTCTTGGAAGTCTGCTTATTAAAACTATTTGAATCTTATCTATATTTCCAGATACTAAATCATTTAATCCTATATTTGATGTTCCTATAAATAAAGATATAAATGATAATATTATTAAAATAATCAATAAATACTTTTTCTTCATTAGCTCTCCTCTATTAATCCTCTTGTTAATGATAATAATTATCACAATCACTTTCTGTATATTAACATGTAAAATTATAGTATGTCAATAGATAATGATAAACTTTTTCATTTTTATTCACAAAAATAGAACCCATAAACAACTTAATGTTTATGAGTTCTAAACTTAATATCTAATATTATTTTTCTATCTTTTTTAAAACCTTATCTGTAAAATTATTTATATATTTCTTTAGTAATTCATCATTCATGCTATCACATTTAACTCCTGTACCTTCAAGTGCTTTCTTAGCATTTCTTGTATCATCATATATAGGAGACATTTCTCCATATCTATTTACGAAGCTTTCCGCATCATTCTTCTTTTGAACTTTGAATAAGGATTCTAGAAGTTTTAATGGATGTTCATTTCCTGCTTCAAATAAATTCTTCTTCCATTCTTCAAATGGAATTTCTTTTGTCTCATATCCCATTTGATTAGCTACATCTCCAATCCATTTTAAAGGAACATATATGTCATTCATTAAATTAAAGCCTTTTCCGTAAGAATCTCCCCTCATAGCTATATTAACAATTGCATCTGCTATATAATCTACTTGAGTCATATGAACTTTCATTGGAATAGCTGGGTAAGTTTTAGTTACTAACATTGCTCTAATAGTTCTACTTATAGAGTCACTAAGTTTCCATATACCAGTATCATTAGCACCTGTAATTTCTCCTGGTCTGTAAATTGCTGCTCTTAAGCCTCTTTCTCTTGCAACGTGAATAATGTTCTCTGAAACCCACTTACTTTCACTATATGATAAGAAATATCCCTTGCAATCTTCAAGTTGATCATCTTCTTCTGCTCTCTTCTTAAAGTGACTTGGATTATCAAATACACTATATGAAGAAATGTAATTATAATACTTAGGTTTTCCTTCACAAGCTAAAGCTAAAGTTTTAACAGTTCCTAAAACATTAGTTTCTTTTAATCTTTCATATGGATAAATGAAGTTTAATATAGCTCCATTATGAATTATTGTATCTATATTTTCTGCTAAGAATTTATATTCATTTTCATCAATTCCTAGTAGTGGTTCATTTAATGATCCTGTTATAGGAACTATAAACTCTGCATATTCTTCTTTCCATAACTTATAGTATTCCATATTTTCTTTTATTCTCTTAAGACCAGATTCTTTGTCCTTCGCTCTAACATGACAATAAAGTTTTGCCTTAGTGAATTTAGCAAAAGCACTTATTAAATATGCCCCAACAAATCCTGTAGTACCAGTTATAAATACATTTTTCATTTCAGGCTTATCAGTTTCATACTTACCTGGTTTAATACTTTCATCAAGAACAACTTCATCATAAAGATAACTCTTATCCTTCTCTAATAAACTTAAATCTTCTCCATTTAAAGTTCTATCAATATATTCAGATATTTTTGATATAAATGGACTTTCAAAAATAAATGATACTGGAACACTTACATCAAAAGCTTTTTCTATACTCTTAGATAAACCTACTACTTCTAACGAATCCATTCCTAAGCTTAATAGATTTTCTTCTCTTCCTGCTTCATGAGAAAAATCATTTTTAATTATAGAGCCAAGTTTATGCTCTGTTTCAGTTGAATATTCTATAATTGTCTTTGTTTTTAATATAGTATCGTCTTCATATTTCTTTGCAGCAGCTTTTATAGATATCTTTCCATTATCTGATTTAGGAAGTTCTTTTCCATCTACAAATTTTATATCATACGGTGTAACTTCAAAGTTATTTAAAATACACTTATTTATTTTTTCTTTTATAGCATCAACATTTAAGTTTTCTAACATCTTACCTGGTACTCCAAGGATTATTACTAGCTTTTCTTTTTTATCTGTAACAATTGAAAATGGAACTATATCAGCAAATTGTATTTCAGATATTTCTTCTTTTAGTTTAGAAACAATATCATTAGGAAGAATATTATTACCATTGATAATTATTAATTCCTTTATACGTCCTGTTATAAATAATCTATTATCTTTAAGGATACCTAAATCTCCAGTTCTTAAGAAATAACCTTCATAACCTTTTAATTCACATTTAAAAGTTTCTTTTGTTGCTTCTTCATTACGATAATATCCTTGTGCAACATAAGGAGCTTGAACCCAAATTTCACCGAATTCATCTTCTTTGCATTCTTCTAAAGTATCTGGATTTACTATTTTTATAGTTGCTAAATTCATAGGACTTCCACTTGATACAAACTGTATACTATCCTTTGTATTATCATCTGCCACCTTTAACTTTCCAGACTTATATTGTTCAAAATCAATATTTATAAGGTCTTTCTCTTCACAATAATTTCCGTCTGAAGCTGCACATGTCGCCTCACTTAATCCATAACCATTGCAGAAAGCTGCTTTTGATATTCCAAACTGACCATATTCTTTTTCAAACCTTCTTAAAGTACCTTCAGTTATTATTTCTGATCCATTTAATAAAAGTTTCATATTTGATAAATCAATATCTTTTAAAGTTTCAGCTGGTACTAGTTTAGGATAAGAATCGTAAACTGAATTTGGAGCTAATGTAGTATCTGCTTTAAACTCACTTAATAACTTAATCCATCTTTCAGGTACTTCCAAAAAGGCACTAGGAGACATAACCCCTATCTTTAATTCTGGCCTTATTATAGGTGTTAATATACAATAAACTAAACCTAAGTTGTGAAAAAATGGCACCCATGCAACTATATTTCTTATATTATAATCCCTTATTACACATTCAATTGCACTTATGACATTTTCGTATCCTATCATGACCCCTTTAGGAGCACTTGTTGAGCCTGATGTATATTGAATATAAATAGTATCATCTAATTCAATCTTTTCAGGAACAAATCCTTCATTGTCGATACACTTATCAACATTAATAACTTGAATATCTTCTATTAACTTCTTAAACTTTTCATCTTTCTTTATAAATGTCAAAATTTCATTAAGCTTTTCTTCTAATAAAGTTCCACATAATATAAACTTAGGATTACATGATTGAATTACTGATTTAAATCTTTCCATCTTACTTAAATCAGTTGGTGGTGGAATAATAGTAAATATTGTTCCTGCAAGAATTGATGCTGATATTGATAATACATTATCTGCAGTTTGAGTTGATAAAACAATTACCCTATCTCCCTTTTTAGCACCTCTGACTTTTAATTCTTTTCCTATACTTAATGATCTATCTAGTAATTGCTTTCTATCAATTGAAATCTCTCTTCTATTCATACCGTTATATTCATAAAATATAAAACATGGCTCACCTTCTTTTTCTAGAGCGTTCTTCTTTAATAATTCATAAAAATCTTTTTCGTCTTCTCTTATACAAAATCCCATACCATATCTCCTCCGAAATAATTTACTTATATGTAATATTATATCTTTTTATACTAACCAGTTCAATATTTTTACTTTTTTTATATTTAAATCATTATTAGGATATTTAAAGATTTAAGCTTAATAAATGTATTTATAGGAAAGTTTTGAATTTTCTATGCGTAAAAAAAATTGCATCAAAATGATTTAAAAATCATTTTGATGCAATTATATATTTTAATCGCTAGAATTATCTTTCAACTATTAATGCAGTTCCTTGTCCACCACCGATACATAAAGTAGCTAGACCTTTCTTTGCATCTCTCTTCTTCATTGCATATAGAAGTGTAACTAATATTCTTGCTCCTGATGCTCCAACTGGATGTCCAAGTGCTATAGCACCACCATTTACATTTACTTTACTCATATCGAAGTGTAAATCCTTTGCTACTGCAATACTTTGAGCTGCGAAAGCTTCATTAGCTTCGATTAAGTCTAAGTCTTCTATCTTCATATCAACTTTATCTAATGCTTTGTTTGTTGCATAGAATGGTCCATATCCCATTATTGCTGGATCTAAACCTGCTGAAGCATAAGATTTGATTGTAGCTAATGGTGTAACACCTAATTCTTTAGCTTTTTCTGCACTCATAACAACTAATGCTGCTGCACCATCATTTAATCCTGATGAGTTACCAGCTGTAACTGAACCATCTTTAATGAATGCTGGTCTTAATTTAGCTAATGCTTCTTTAGTTGTTCCGAATCTTGGTTGTTCATCTGTATCAACAACTATTTCACCTTTTCTAGTCTTAATAGTTACAGGAACGATTTCTTCTTTGAATTCACCATTCTTGATTGCTTTTTCAGCTTTTACTTGAGAATTTAAAGCAAATTCATCTAATTCATCTCTTGTGATTCCCCATTTTTCAACTATGTTTTCTGCTGTAACACCCATGTGGTAGTCATTGAAAGCATCCCATAGTGCGTCGTTAATCATTGCATCTTTCATCTTAACGTCGCCCATCTTATTTCCCCATCTTTCAGAGTCAACTACATATGGTGCTCTTGACATGTTTTCCATACCACCAGCAACAACTATATCAGCATCTCCTGCTTTAATCATTTGAGCAGCTAAACTTACAGCTCTTAATCCTGAACCACAAACTTTGTTTATTGTAAATGCAGGTATTTCTTGAGGTAACCCAGCTTTTACAGCAGCTTGTCTAGCAACGTTTTGTCCTAAGCCAGCTTGAATAACGTTTCCTAATACTACTTCGTCAACTTTTGCTGGATCTATTCCTGCTCTTTTAACAGCTTCTTTTACTACTAAAGCCCCTAATTCTACAGCTGCTTTATCTTTAAAAGCACTTCCAAATTTACCAACTGGTGTTCTTACTGCACTTGCAATTACTACTTCTTTCATTACAAAATCCTCCTCTATAATTACACACTATATTAAAATTGATTGATAATTATTTATCTTTTTCATTTTTAAAAAATTAACAGATAATTCTGCTTAACTACCATAACCTAGTAAATAGGCTTGCAATTAAAGCCTTATCTTTTATTTTAATTTAATAATAGAACTTTTTGGATACTATGTCAATGTTTTTTTGTTAAATAATTAACACTTTTATTTAAAAATAAATATGAGTTTTCAATTTCTATAAACTCATATTAATATACCTTCTAACTCAATTAAAGCAGCTGTACTCTTCGAAAATTTTAAGAGAAATTCAACATATAAGGTATGAAACAACATTAAAATTTTAAATAACTCTGATAGAAGTTTATAAGCAATTCCTTTTCTTCTATACTCTTTTAAAGTATATACATTAAGTAAGAGTCCTATCTTTCCACTAATACAGCTTGGTAAAGGTATAGTTTTATAAATACACAAAATAGATGATGAAACAATTCTCCCTTCATCAACTGCAATATAGGAAATTATAGAGCCATCATCTATATGTTTTTTTAAATATAACTTAGTCGCATCTTTAAAATTTTTTTATCCACATTTGCTTTAATTTTATCCTCAAACTCCATTCTATTATTAACAAGATTGTTTATATCTTGAGCTTCCACTTTTCTTATCTCTATTTTCCCATACCTCCATATATATATAAAAAGAAGCCAAAGCTTCTTTTTTTATACTTTACCTCTATTTTATAACTCTTCTAGCTGAATAGTAATGTTGAGTGTAGTATGTTGAGTTTAATTGTGATATTGTTACACCCTTACTACTGCTTGCATGGATAAATTGGTTATTTCCAATATATATACCAACATGAGAAGGATTAACACATCCTGAATATGTATCTTTAAAGAATACTAAATCACCTTTTTTTAAGTTAGCTTTAGAAACGCTTGTACCATTTTTAATTTGATCCTTAGTAGTTCTTCCTATTGTAACACCACATTTTTTGAATACATATTGGGTAAATCCAGAACAATCAAAACCTGAAGTAGTTGTTCCTCCCCAAACATATGGTACTCCTTTATATTTCTTAGCCTCTGCTACTACCTTATCACCAGTAGTTGATGATACTGTCTTTAGTGAAACATATTGTGAACTTACATATCCATATCCTGAACCGTATTTAATTTTATACCATCCTTTTGTGCTAGTATCTACAATAGCAACCTTTGCACCATTATTTAACTTTCCTATTATTTTTGAGCTTGTACTTGCTTTTTGTCTTACATTTAAAACACTAGCTGTTACAGTTCCAGTTTTATTAGTGGCAGCCTGTGCTACTACTGTTGTTGATGATGGTAGTATATCGACAACTTGTCCTCCTACTAATAATGTTGTTAACAACACTAAATTTATGGCTCTCTTTCTCATTTTCATCCCCCCCCTTGTAACTATTTTACTTTATTACAACATATTGCCACGCTATTTGTAAACGTTTTTGATATTCTGTAATTTTTTTGTTGATTTAAAGTATTTTTTCCGCTTTATATACTAAGCTCTCATTTATATTTGTATAAAGAAAAAAGTTTTGAATTTCCTATACGTTAAAAAACATAGATACACACCCAGGCATACCTATGTTTTATAAAAATTCACTCCAATATTTCCTTAATAATTTTATTAGCAATATAATTTATTTCAATATCCATAGTATTAATTTCATTTATAATTCTCTCAATGCTCTTAACTGGCATGTTCATAAGATTTAATGTCATATTCAGAAAACCAGTATTGCGGCTTTTTAATGATTTCTTTGCATTTAATTTATTGTCAACAATACAGCTTCTCATAGCACCTTTTATCATTAAGTTAACATTATAATAATCATCTAAAGTGTACTCAGGATTATATTTACTAAAAATTTGTCTAGACTTCTTAGCCCCTTGATCTACTATCTTTTCAAAAATAATATCTGAAGTATATGCTTCATAGTAAAGTTCTCTTATACGCTCATTTTCTGCTATTACCCTTAACTCTATTTCTACTAATATTATATAAAAAAACTCCGGGCTCTTAGCCCCACCAAACATGTCTATAACTATTTTTTCGCAATCATCAAATAACTCTAAAATTAATGATTTAAATATATCTTCTTTATTGTTAAAAAAGTGATATATGCTTCCAGAAAGAACACCCGATTTCTTTATAATTCCTCTTATGGTAGTTCCTGAATATCCATTTTTTAAAAGCAGTTCTTTTGTACTTTTTAATATAGTTTCTCTTACATTCTTCATATTTCCTCCAATTTCTTGAACATGTTCAAGTACTTTCAGATGATAATATATTTTTTTAGTATGGTCAATATAAAACTATATTTTTTTATGTTTAACATCTCTTCTGAGAAATTTTATATAGAAAACTCAAAAATAATTACAAAATATCATCTTATAATATGCTTGTAATAAAATCACTAATTTCATATTTTAAAAATCAAAGGAATATGATTATTTTTTATAATTTAACTACTTTACTACATTTATATTTTACCACATAATTACTTACAAGCCTAAAAATAGTATGCTTATCTTTTTAAGCATACTATTCAAATATTATTTTCAGTTATATATCAAAACTATAAGATTGGATAAAATGGATAAGGATATGGCACTGGATATATTGGCGGAATAATAGGAACAGGGGGATATGGTAATAATCCTACATTTGATATTCTATTTACTGGATAATTCCTTGGCCTGAATCTTCTATACCTATTAGGACCTGGTCCACGGTTCATATTCATTGTATCTTCCATCATGTCTTCGCCTATTAATATCTTTACTTCATCACCATTTATCTCTTCTATAATTCCATCCACATTGCTTCCATCATCTAAAGTTAACATTACATGATAGAATAAGTAACATTTACACTGCTCCTTTACTGGTTTTGAACTTCTATAGTAATCTACTACTTCTAAAGACATATATTAAGAACTCCTATATTTTTTCTTAATATAATATTCACTCCCGCCCTTTATTGTTCTGCTATTTCTTTCATTACATCAAAAAGATAAATTAAAATTTCATTTTTCCACCTTTATATAGCTTTCTATAAAAATAACAGCTCTTTTGGCTCACTTGTTTCAACTGTCAATATTTTCCCTGAATTTTTTAATATTTTTAATGTATCGGGAATGCCTTCAATAACCTTATTTTTAAATAATCCTACATTTGACTCTCTCTCTATAAAACTTAACGGCTTTATCAGCCTTACTAATATCAAACCCATAAAACTCAAAAAAAATTCTACTAAAGGCGGACCTATAAACTTAGTAAGATTAAATACATTGTTCTATTTCTCTTAATCGTGATAACGACTTTATATGTAAAGATGTAGCTACTTCACCTTATAATCTGGAATTTGTAAAGCATATTACAGTTGTATCCAATATCGCTTAACAACAACATTTTCATCTTTATCATACAGTTCATTTTCAAAGACACCACCATTTTTCAAAATGACTTTTTCGGATGAACAAAGGATTAAAGAAAAACTAGGATGGATGAGTCCTGTTGAATACAGACTTAACCTCTTAGCTGCATAAAAATAGCGTATCAGCCATTAAAACTGCTACGCTTAAAAAGTCTAACTTTTTGGGGTCACCTCATTTCTCTTTATAGGGATTTTGTTATTTCCTATCTTTAATTTTTAGATTAGCTGGTATCTGATAAGACCAAGGCATCAGATTCTCTAAGCTTTCGCTATCGGTTGTATCTATATTTATTAAATTAT
>CAKVFO010000139.1 GCA_934746785.1 uncultured Clostridium sp.
GGCTTATTAATAAAAAGATATATTCTAAACAATTTATAGATGAAGAGAATTTTCAAAAGGAAAACTTATTTTATAAGGAGAGATGCAGGGCAGAAAAGCTTTGTAATAATGCAAATATATTAAGGCTTGATATAGCAACAGCAATTTATCAAAGTATAAGGATGTTAAAAAATGAAGATATAAGTAAAAGTTATCTTTATCTTCTTCCTATATGCAGGTATTATTCAAATGCTGTTACATCATTAAGCAATAGGTATACGCTTCAAGAAACAAGTAATGTTTATCAGCTATATGGAATTATAGAAAAGGTTAATCGTGATATTTATATATGGAGCATAGGAGATGATATATCTTTAGAAAAAATAAAAGCAGGCTTTGTATCAATTCTTATGCATATATATGATGTTAACTATAAAGAAATTCTAAAGGTTGATCCTAATGAAATAAGCTATGAAGATTTATATAAAAATGATTTTATAAAAATAGAATTTAAAGAGTTTTTAGAAAAACTTGATAAGCTATGCGTTTTAGAAAATGTGTTAAAAAATAGTAATTCTTAATATTTACTTAAGAAATAATAAGGAAAATTTAATTGAATAGTATTTATTAATGAAGTAAACTTTAAATGTACCTTAAATTTTAAGGTGCATATTTTTTTGCGTAGTAAATTTAGGAGGAAAGATGAAAGGTCTAAAAGTATTAATAGTTGCAGGTTTATTTGTAATACTGACATCCATCATTTGTTTTGGAGATAGGGATGTAGTCTATAAAAAACAGATTCACTTTAATTCTCCAGAAGAAATAATAGAAGTTCTAAATAATAAGGTATTAAGTGCATATGAAGAAAATAATATAGGATATTCATCACCAGTAATAACAGATGATTTTAAGGAATGTTTATCTAGGAGAAAAAGAATTACAGATTCTTTAGTAATGTTTCAACGTTTAAATCTAAAAGTAGAAGAAGAGTATGATGAAGATAGCATAATAAATAATTATAAGGCTGCAAGTAACTGTCTTCTTGATTATAAAGTTGGGGATAATCTTAAAGCCTATAGTTTAAAAGGCACATATGATAATGTTCATCAAGGCAAGGGTAATATTAAAATGGACATTGTTTTTGTAGATGAAGGAGAAGGTTATGTCATTGATTATATGATGTGTAGTTATGATGATACAGAAAGAATTAATATTGAGTAAGTGATTTTAGAAAGGATTAAAGCTTTGATAGATATAAATAATTTAACTTTAAAGTTAGATAATAAAAACATTTTAAAAAATATAAATTTAAAAATTAAGGAAGGAAAAATATACGGTCTTATAGGACAAAATGGTGTAGGTAAGACTTCTTTAATTAAATGTCTTACAGGTATTTATGAGGTTACAGAAGGAGAGATATTATATGATGGTTTTAATGTTTATAACTCGCCAGAAGTAAAATCTAATATAGCTTATGTTGCAGATGAAAACAGCTTCTTTACTTCTTTTATGGTTAAAGATATTATTAAATATTTTAAGTATGCTTATAAAAAGTTTAATCAGGATAAGTTTAATAATATAAATGAAGTTTTTAAGATTGATATAAAGAAGAGGCTGTTTCAGCTTTCTAAAGGTCAGAAAATGAGAGTCTTTTTAATGCTGGCATTTGCTTTAGAGCCTAAGTATATGATACTTGATGAACCAACTTCAGGTCTTGATCCTATACTTAAAAATAAACTTCTTGAACTTCTTAAAAAAGAGGCTAAAGAGAGAAATACAACTATAGTCATTAGTTCACATCATCTAAATGAACTTGAGAAAATATGTGATGAAGTTGCTATATTGAAAGATGGACAAGTATGTTATAAAAATAGTCTTGAGGTTATAGAAAAATCTGTTAAGAAAATTCAAGCGGCTTTTGATATTCCAGTTTATGAAGAGGATTTAAACCTTCCTGGAGTATTTAAAATTTCTCATGTAGGGAGGGTATTTACTATAATTACAGAACAATATGATGAGGAATTTACAAGACAGCTTTCTAAGTTTAAGCCTTTATTTGTGGAGGAAATTGATCTGAATCTTGAAGATTTATTCATTTATAAGGTACAGGAGGATGATGAATATAATGAAGAAGTTATTTAATAAAGCCTTGTTATATCAATACTATATGCTGGGAAGATGGCCAATGATTATAGGAAGCTTTATATTTGCTTTAGTATCATATTTTACTGTAAAGTCACAGATTGCAGATGTTAAGTATGCTATTGCAGGATTTCACTGGAATACTATTAGTTATATTAATATTATTGTACCTATAGTTTCGTGGGTTGTAATTTCAGCAGTGTATTTTTTTATAACTGGAATTAATAAAAAGAATTCTATGATATTTTTACAAAGTGGTCCTTTTACTAAGGAGCAGATAAAGATAAATCAAGTATTTATGTTGTTTGCATCTCTTATATTAATGGTTTTAGTATATATATATATTTATCTTTGTTTAGCATATAGAAATCAAGAACTTGTCAGCTTAATTTCAAATTTTTACAGAGTTTTTACAAGAGATATTATGAGAATTACTTTATGTGGTATAGCATTTATATCATATTTAGTATTTATGGATATGGCTTTTTCAAATATTATAGCTGAAATTATTATGATTCCAGTATTACCATTTTTACTGCTATTTACAGTATCTACCTTCGGGCAAATATATTATAGTGTTTTAGGACAAAATATTTATTCAAATTTTATAGTAAATAAATTAGAAGAATTAGTATCATCTATATACGATTATGTGGCATATAATACTTATCCAGGTGGTTATTATGCGGAACCACAGTTTTTATCGGTAAAGGAAACCATGCTTTTAATATTGATATTATCTTGTATTTTATTTTGGGTATTTTGGCTTTTAAATAAAAAGTATAAGATGAATGATGTGAATAAAATATTTAATTTTAGATCAATTCAATTAGTATTTGAATATTTCATATCTTTAAATTTAGTTTTAACAATTCAAACATTAGTAGTTGAGATATATGGTTTTAAGCATTTTGCAAATAAAACTAATGGTGTTTTAATGGTATATCTTGTTGTTATAATTTCTGTAATTATAATTGGTACATGGATTATAGCAAAATTATTTGATAAAATTATAAAAAAATATTTATAAACTTTTACATAATTATATTAACAAAATGCCTGTGATTAGAATAATATATATTAGTCTAATGATTAGGAGTTGAGTAACTATGTCAAAGAGTAGTAATAAGTGCTGTTGTTGCTGTAGAAATAGATGTAGTAATAGCTGTTGTGGATGTAGAAACAATTGTGGATGCAATAATTATTGTGGATATAATAATAATATGTATGGCGGTTATGGATATAATAATGGATTTGGTGGATTTGGATGCAATTCATGGTGGCCATTTCTTTGGATTTTATTATTATTTGGATTTGGCGGATTCGGATTTGGCGGATTCGGCGGCGGCTGGTTTATCTAATATGATAAAAGCTGGTTAATTTATTAATCAGCTTAAAAATTAAATTTAAAATGCGGATTTTTTTATCCGCATTTATTTTTTTTAAGTATAGGAAATTAAAAACTTTTTTATTTTTAAGAGACTGGTTGTGACATATAGATAAGTTTGATATTTCCTTAAGTTAAATATATAATTGCAATAGAATATAATAATGGAGTGATATTAATGGAAGAAAGATTACAGAAGTATATGGCATCATGTGGTGTTGCCTCTAGAAGAAAATGTGAAGAAATAATTTTAGATAAAAAGGTAAAAGTAAACGGCGTTGTTATAGAAGAACTAGGAACTAAGGTTATACCTGGGAAAGATGTTGTTGAGTATAATGGTAAAGTAATAAAGCCTGAAGAAAGACATGTTTACATAATGCTTAATAAGCCTGAAGGTATAATTACTTCTGTAAAAGATGAAAAGGGAAGAAAGACTGTAACTGATATTGTTAAAGTAGAGGAGAGAATTTATCCAATAGGAAGACTAGATTATGATAGTTCAGGTCTTATTATTTTAACAAATGATGGAGATGTATATAACAAGATTATTCATCCAAGAGAAAAGATAACTAAGAAGTATATAGTAGTTGCAGAAGGTGAGTTTACTTCAAAGGATATAGAAAGGTTTAGTAAGGGAATAGATATTGGAGGATATGTTACAGCTCCAGCTAAGATCAAAGTTATTAAGTTTGAAGATAATAAATCTACAGTTGAGATAGATATACATGAAGGTAAAAATAGACAGATAAGAAGAATGTGTTCTGCTTTAAATCATAATGTTTTAGCTTTAAAGAGAGTGGCAGTTGGTAAAATTAAACTTGGCTATTTAAAAAGAGGGCAATATAGAGAACTTACACAGGATGAACTTTCATATATTAAGAGTTTATAGGAGGAATATATGTTTAAATATGTAGCTGATATAAGTGTTATAAGTCATTTTATTATAAAAAAATTTTTAGAAAATAAAAATTGTGCTATTGATGCAACTTTAGGCAATGGACATGATACTGATTTTTTAAAGGATAATTTTAATAAGGTTTATTCTTTTGATATTCAAGAAGAAGCATGCAAAAACTATAAAGAAAAAGGTTATGATAATGTTGTAGTAATTGAGGATTCTCATAGTGAGTTTGAAAAGTACATAAATGAAGAAGTAGACTGCATTATGTACAACCTTGGCTTTCTTCCAGGTGGAAATAAGGAAATAACTACAATGCATGAAAGTTCTATGAAAAGTATAAAGGATGGATTAGAACTTTTAGCTTCTGGAGGAATAATGACTATCTGTATTTATACAGGACATAATGAAGGAAAGATTGAGGAAACCTGCATAATGAAATATTTGGAGTCACTTCCTAAAAATAAGTTTGGAGTTATGGAACATAGCTTTATTAATAGAAAAAACAATCCGCCTAAGTTAGTTGTCGTAGAAAAAAAGTAGTGTTATATCTTATTGAATTGAATTATTGTGAATATAATGATAAAATAATATTGCAAATTTAAAAGTTTTAAAAATGTTAGGGTGAATAATAAATGGATAAGGAAGTAAATGAGCAAAGCAAAGATTTAATGAGAATAATACAAGTTAAGTTTCCTAGATTAAGTAAAGGTCAAAAACTAATTGCTGAATATATATTAAAAAGCTATGATAAAGCTGCTTTTATGACTGCTGCAAAACTTGGAGATTCTGTAGGAGTATCAGAGTCTACTGTTGTAAGATTTGCAAATGAATTAGGATTTTCAGGATATCCAAAACTTCAAAAAGCACTTCAAGAGCTTATCAAAAATAAATTAACTACAGTTCAAAGATTAGAACTTTCTAATGATTATGTTTCTGATGGAGATACTTTAAAGGGTGTCTTAAAGGCAGATATGGAAAATATTCGTGCAACTTTAGAAAAAATTAATCCATATACTTTTGAACAAGTTTTAAATTCAATTTTTGAAGCTAAAACTATATACATAATTGGCTTAAGAAGTTCAACTGCTATTGCTGAATTTTTAGGATTTTATCTAAATATAATTTTACAGAATGTTAGAATTGTAAGTTATGGTATTTCAGATATATTTGAACAGATGATAAATGTTCAAGAAGGTGATCTTGTAATTGGTATAGGTTTTCCAAGATATGCTGCTAAGACTATTGATGCACTTGATTTTGCTAAAAAAAGAGGCGCTAAAGTTTTAGCTATTACAGATAGTTTATTATCGCCACTTGCAACAGAGGCAGATTATACATTAATAGCTCAAAGTAACATGGCATCCTTCGTTGATTCACTAGTAGCGCCTTTATCAGTAATTAATGCATTAATTATTGCTGTTGGTATGAGAGAAAAGGAAAGTATTTCTGATACTTTTACTAATTTAGAAGGCATTTGGAAGGATTATAATGTTTATTCTTATAATAGCCATAATATGATGGACGAGTAAGTCAAAAATAAATAACTAGAGTTTGGAGACTATAGTGATAGTTTATACTGTTCTTATAGTCTTTTTTTAACCTTTAGGAAAGTTAAAACTTTTTTTGAAAGCGAGCACTGATTATTACTTCTATCCTCCCATTTTGTTTTTAGAACCTTTTGCATGGCTTACAAAGTGGCTGACGCCACGCTTTTGTTTTGTACTTGAGTAAGTAATTTATAAACTAAGTTTGACTATTGTTACTTAATTTCACTAAAGCTGTTGCCAATATTTTAAGTTAGTTTTACTAATACTATCAATATAAACTATATTATATTGGAGTGATTTTATGATTGAAAAAACTTTTCCTAAGGTATTTACTACAAAGACTCAAAGTGTACAGCCAGGTATTGAAGAGGAGATGAGCCCAAAGCCTGTTTTTGAGCATGAAGAGTATAATAATGATGGTAAGAGACTTAAAGATAAGGTGGCTGTAATAACTGGTGGTGATAGTGGTATTGGAAGGGCTGTTTCTATTGCTTATGCTAGAGAGGGCGCTAAGGTCGTTATTCTTTATTTAAATGAGGATAAGGATGCTGGAAAGACTAAGGAGATTGTAGAAGGGTATGGCAGTGAATGCTTTCTTATTAAAGGTGATGTTGGTGATGAAGTTTTTTGTAAGTCAGCTATTGATTCTGTCATTAAAAGGTTTAATAAGATTGATATTATTATTCCAAATGCTGGAGAACAGCATTTTACAAAGAACTTTCAAGATATTTCATATAAGCAGCTTGATAGAACTTTTAGAACTAATTTGTATGGACCTATGTTTATTATTAAGGCTGCTTTGAATTATATGGGAGAGTTTTCTTCAATTATAATAACAACATCTATTACTGCTTATCAAGGTAATGATGGCTTAATTGATTATTCATGTAGTAAGGGTGCTTTAGTTACTTTGACTAGATCTTTATCAAAGTCTTTAGCATCTAGAGGTATTAGAGTTAATGCTGTTGCTCCTGGGCCTGTTTGGACTCCTTTGATTCCTGCTTCTATGCCAGAGAGTGAAATTATTTCTTTTGGTTCTAAAACTGCATTTAAGAGGGCAGCTCAGCCTGTAGAGATTGCTGAAGCTTATATATTTTTAGCCTCTCAGGGAGCTTCTTTTATTACTGGTGAAACTATACATGTCAATGGTGGGGAATTTGTTTGTTCATAATCTTAATAAAATCTTAAATGTTAAAAAAATGCATTGTTTTTATGCAATATATGGTAGAATTGAATTATAAATTAAAAGTGTATGGAGTGGTTTTATGATTGATAATTTAAAATTAGCAATAAGTGAAAAAGATATTGAGAAAGCAAGAGAAATTCTTAAAGATGAACTTTTAGATAAAAACTATCCTCATGAAATTTTTATAGATGCTTTGAGACTAGCAACAGATTATAATGTTTTTGAAGAACATGATAATGAGAATTTAATTGAAGATCCTAATAAATGGACAAAAGAATATTTAGAGAAACTTAAAATAGATTTAAATACTAATTTCTCTAAAGAAAGATTTATAAAGGCTTACTATGTATATAAGAAATTAAATAATGCTGATGTAAAAGAAGAGTTTACTTCATTAATTACTATAAATAAAAAGTGCAAAGATTTTTTATTTATTATTGAAGCTGGAGCAGCTATAATAGGTACAATTACTGTTGGGGCAGGAATTTACTTTTTGAGAAAGAAGTTAAAAAAATAATAAAAGAAATCAAAAGCAGCTTTGAAACCTTTAGAAAAGCTTACAAAGCTGCTTTTGAGATTATAAGTTGACATTTTGAAATAAAATATTCATAATTAAAGAAAATATTCAACTTTAGGAGGAAGCATGAGGGTAAATTGGAATACTAAATACACTACTATTGCAGTGTATACATTTTTGGTAATATGTTCTGTTATTTTATTTTATTTAGGAGTTTCACAGTTAAGTTATGTATTAGATAAATTAAATAGTATAACAGTAGTTATGCAGCCTATTATAATTGGAGCTGCTATGGCTTATATTTTTAATTTTATTTTGAAGTTTTATGAAGAAAAGCTTCTTAAGGAAAAGTATTTAAATAAAATTAAAATTAAATCTAAAAGAGGCTTGGGTATACTTTTTACATATTTAACAGTTATATTAATAGTGTGGCTTTTTATGAAATTTGTATTTCCACAGCTTGTAGATAGTGTAGTTGGATTAGTTAATGATATTCCTGAATATATAAATAATTTAGGTGTTTTAATTAATGATTTTATGCTAGATATAGATTTAAATGAAGGAATTCAAAATATAGCACATGAGAATTGGAATGACTTTGTAAATTATATAGTAAAATTTGTGACTAATTTTATTCCAGTACTTGGTGGAATGCTTGCGAGTTTAGCTTCAAGTATTTGGAATATAGTTATTGGACTTATTGTATCTATTTATTTATTAGCCGATAAAGAAAAGTTTATTGCATTATTTAAAAAAGTTATTTTTGCTATTTTTCCGCTAAAGCATGCTAATAAGGTTATAAGTTTAGGAAGAAGATGCAATTTGACTTTTGGCAAATTTATAAGTGGAAAAATTCTTGATTCTTTTATAATAGGAGTGTTAACTTTTATTATCTTAACAATATTTAAGATGCCATATAC
>CAKVFO010000140.1 GCA_934746785.1 uncultured Clostridium sp.
GATTCTCCTCAATATTTTCTAGTACGATAATACCATATTTTTTATCCTACGACAATTATCTTACCACCTAGGGATAGTAATAAGTATTAAAAGCATACATAAAAAATAATAATTGAAAAATTAATTTTTTTATTAAAAGAGATAAAAAAATGAAAAATTGCGTTACCCTTAAATATTAAAAATTTAAGGAGTGATGTAAAATGAATACAATCAAAAGAAAAGATATTAATAAAGAAATAGAGGAGTTAAATAAAATATTAAGCAAGTATACATATATGTATGAAGAGGCTTGCGATGAGTTAGTCGAACGTGGGTATGAATTTGAATATTTAGGGACAGGCAGTAGTTCATACATTTGTAGTAAAAGCATTCAGGTGATGGACATAGTTAGTAGAAGATATTTAAATGGAGAATACTTAGCAGTAGGTATTTGTAATAGAGGTAATGGTAGAGGAGTATTATATAGAGGATATGTTAAAGCCATAGTTGATTAATATATTATAATTTAAATAAAACACACACTAGGAAAGTTAATTAATTCTTAGTGTGTGAAATATATATATGTTTTTATTAAGTAAATCACAAAGGATAAGAGAAGTTTATGGAGCAGATACTATGAATAGAATTAAGGAATTAAGAGAACAACTTTTAAGCCTGGCAAAGATTCATTATGCTGTTATAGATTAGAGGAATTATAAATGAAATTAGGTTTTCAATATGGTACAAGATATATTGAGTTTAAAGTAATATTTAGAAACAGAAAAACAATGAGTATTGAAGTAGATCCTAATGGAGAAATAATAGTTATTTCTCCAAGAGGGGGCTCTAATGAAATAATTATAGATAAAGTTAAAAGTAAGGCATCATGGATAATTAAGAAACTTTATGAAATAAGAAATATTAATGTAAATAAAATAAATCGTGAAGCAGTGAACGGAGAATCATATCTTTATTTGGGAAGAAATTATTCACTTTTTATAATTGATAATAAAAGTATAAAAGAAATTAAGGTCAAGTTATTTAGAGGCAAGTTTATTGTTACTACATTTACAAGAAATGAAGAAAAAATAAAGAATGCTTTAGAAAATTGGTATCGAGAAAAAACATTGAAAAAAGTAAAAGAGAGAGTAGCATATTATAAGCCTTTTTTTAATGAAGAAGTTAAAGAAATTAAGGTTAAAGAGCAAAAGAAGAGATGGGCTAGTTGCCGTGCTAATAATGAGTTGTTGTTTAATTGGAGATGTAGTATGGCACCATCTAATATACTTGATTATATTGTAGTTCATGAGATGTGCCATATGAAGTATAAGAATCATTCTAAGGAATTCTGGCAGAGCCTCTATATTATATTGCCTGATTACGAATTTAGACGAGAATGGCTTAGAGATAATGGAATAAAGTTAGATTTATAAAAAAGTAGTCATATTTTTATATGGCTACTTTTTTGTAATTAAATTATATCCTTTTCAGAGTTTTTTATCTTTAAGTTCTTTTTGTAGGATAGTAATACTTCGGTTATTAAATCTTGTAATGATATTTCTTTTTTTATACTAAGTATCTGGTAGTATTTTTTTAGGTCTGGATTTATTTTAATGTTTAGTTGAGTAAGATTATCATTAAATTCAGAGGCAGTCCTTAGTGACTGTGTAGTTCTGCAATTATTACAAGTATTATCAAATCCACTTTTTTTACCGATAAATCTAAAGTTATTTTCTATATTAATAAACTTGTTGGTATCGTATTTTTGAACATTAAAGTAAGTATTACAAGCATTACAGTATCTTTGAAGAAAAATAGTTTCGTTTTCAATGCAAAAGCGATATTTGCTGATGCTTGCTGCAACGTATTTAGGCAAATATATTTCTTTATCTTTTACTAAAAAAGTTTCACTTTCATATGTATTTTTATAGTGTTTAGGTATATTAATAATTTCATTCATTTATATTTCCTCCTTTGATATATAAATCTAGAAAAGTGTTAGTATAGATATCTAAAATGTTATTTATATAAAAAATCATATCTGTAACTTCCTAGTTTTATATGTACTTGTTTAATTATTTGTATAATATATTATGTTTATATTTTTATAGGTTTCAAGTTTTTATTAAGAAAAAGTTTTCTTTATAAGGATTGATGGAAAAAGCAATTTTTAATCAAAAAACCAATTTAAAACTTGAAAGCCTTGTAGTAATAGTACTGTCGGTTTTGTACAAGGAAACGTTCGTAAGTACCTGTGAATTGTCCTTATACCCTCATGAAACCCACCTAATTACGAGTCATGTAATATAAATTGCAATAAAGTGATATAAATTAAAATTAACTATAAGAATGAGAATAAATTTAATATGGAAAGTAATTGAATAAAATTAGTTAATAGAATGGATATAAATAGAGTTGTTTGATAATTAGGTGATTTATATTATACAAAAAAGTTGTAAAATTTACATATGTTACATTAAGTGGTATAATAAAACTTGTATTAAGATACAAATAATAATAGAAATGGGGTAATGAATATGAGAAAAAGTTCATTCACAAAAAAATTCTTAACAAAAGTTGTCGCAGCAGTTGTATTCGCAACAATTGCATTAGTTGGTTTTAATGCAAAAACTGCATCAGCAGGTCCAGCACAATCTATAAGTCAATTAGATATAGTTGCATATGGATATGATAGTTGGGGTTCTGGAAGGGGATGGAAAAGTTCATATACTGGAACTATAACTAGAGATAATTTACATGACTTATGGGTAAACACTTTTCAAACAGGTTATGGTTCAGTAGATTGTGTAAAAATTGATGGATCTAATGTAAGTTATACTGATGATAAAAAACCTTATGGTTCAGGAGTTATTAATAATTTTACTAACTCAATAACAATTACAGATAATAGTTATGTTAAAAGTTTAAGTAGTGGTAGACATACAATTACTGTTCAATGCTCTAGTAGAAATACATTCCCAAGTAGAACAGTTTCTGATAGTGTATCATTTAATGTTGAATAATTAGAGGAATAACTATGAATTTAAAAGTAGGACAAAATCAAGAAATTTCTTATAATTACAATAATAAGAGGAATGTAAATAACAATCAAAATAGTTTTTCTAAGATTTTGAATGATAATATAAAGAATGATTCTATTAAATTAGATACATCTACTAATAATGTGAATAATATATATAACAGTATTGGTGAAAATAATTCCATGACAGATGATCAAAAACAAACTTTAATTGAAGATAAGGCTGTTTATGATTCTGAACACTTAAAAGAAAAAGGAATTGAATTTGGAAGTCCAGAATGGGAGGATTGGAAAAAGGGTGAAGGTTCTGCTTGTATTCCTAGATTAAATGAACCTTGGCAGATAAGACGATCATGGAGAAAAGCCTTTGAAAATTGCAAAACACCTGCTGAAAGAAAAGAAGTTATGAATTTAAAACTCACATTATTTGGGATGGAAGGAAAAACAGAAGAAGAGTATGATGCAAAAGTTAGTAGTCCAAATAGATTACAAGATTATTTGAAGTATATAGGTTCAAATAAAGAAATGTATGAGGATATAGCAAAGCATGATTTAAGTCATTCATATAAAATATTTATATCTACTTTAGGAAAATTACAAGATGAAATTATTAATAATATTAAGTAGATAAAAGTAGCCCTTCACTAAGTTATTTAGTGGAGGGGTATTTTTTTTATAATAAATGATTTATTACAAAGAAAAGAACTAGTTTAAGTTTTCTGGAAAGCAGAAATAGGATATAAATAAGTTATTTTTTTTTAACTTATTCATATCCATTAGTAGAAAATATAGAAAATGATAAAAAATCTAATATGTTATAGTAGGGGAAAAGTTGATACACAATTTGTTTAACTATCATCAAAATATAATGAAATATTTTTTGATAATAAAATGTATGTGGTAATTATACGTAAAGTTTTTATAAAAAATAGTCTTAATGTAAGTGGTGATATATCTATTAACAATAAAGCAATTAATAAAAATAATGCCATCACAAATAAAGACATAGAATTTGCTTTAATACTGTCTCTAGAGTCTTTTTCTTTATACAAATTAAAATCCATAAAATCTACATGCCCATCTAATTCGTTATCAATTTTTATATGATGTATACCGTGTTTAGAAAGTTCCTTTTTATACTTATATAATGTGCCAGCAGAAATAGACTTACTTTCTTCTACAAAGTAAGCACACATATTTTTATGTAGTGTATCTGATATTTTTTCTTCATAAAGTAAATTATTAAGAAATACGCTCATTTCTTCTGTTGTTAAAAATCTATTTTGTAGTCCTAATTTTAAAAGTTTACTTTTATACATTTCAGTAAGTTCATCTAAGTTGCTAAAGGCAATACCAAATGTTTTGCTAGAAAGAGTTCCTTTTTTTAGTGCTGCCTTTATAGCAGGATTTTTATATTGGAATTCTACTCTTAGGATATGTTTATTTGCAGTAGGATTTTGAGCACTTTTATCGTAAATATTATAAACAAAACTTTTATTATGTTTATGTACCGATGTCTTATAGTTCTTATTGGATTTATAGCGAGAATATTTAAGTTTTTTAAATGCATCGATATATGTTTGCTTATCTTCTGGACTTGCACAATAATAATCATGTGCAAGATCAATTCTATTAATTTTCCATTCTTGTACATCAGGAACATTATTAAGAATAGCACTGGCATACTTGTTAAGCAGATCAAATAATAATGTTAAATCATTTTTTACCAATACACATGTATTTTTTCCGTATAAGAATTTTGTTATAGAAAATTTCATGGATAAATAATAGTTCTCTGGAATGTACTTAAAATATATTTCGTTATATTTTGCATAGTAGTATGTTGGATTATTTTTTCTATTAGGTTTCCAAATCTTTTTTGAGTTATTAAGTAAGTTTTTACAGTTATCTGTACTAATAAATAGTGTTATAGTATCCATGTTTCTTTCACCTCCTTTCCTTTTGTTTTTAATTCGCAGCCTCCAATCTTTATTGATATTTTTAATAAAAGAAGCCTCCTTTCTTTGTGTTTAAAGCATTGTGTATCACTTTTTCTTAATGTTTTAGAGATTATGTTTTAGAAAAAAATAAAAATCCACTTTTCATTGGATTTTTTTATTGCATTTAAGTGGATTTTTAATTTGCAGTAATGCAAAAGAATTTTTTGCGGACTTTATTGCAGTTGCGCGTTAAACTTAAAATAAATGTGGGAGGGGAGGTAAGGATGAACTTAATGGATAAGGTTTTTGGATATACATGCATAAGGGATAACAGTGAAAAGGTAGATTATCAAATAAGTTTATTAAAAAGTGCAGGTGTAAAAGAAGAGAATATCTTCTCAGATAAGAAAAACAAAAATAAAATGGATTATACAAAGTATCATGAAATGAAGCAGATGTTGAGTCATGGAGATAGGGTTGTATTTTGCAATATGGATAAAATCGGAGTTAATATTGAACAGATATATGATGAGTTGGGGTGGTATAGAGAACGCGGAGTTAAAGTTAAAATATTAGAATTACAGGTATTAAACTCTGCAGGGCTTGATGATGAATTGGTCCAATCAATTGTTATTGAAATTTGTTATTGCCTTTCACAAATAGAAAAGAGCAGACTACGAAGAAGACAGGCTTACGGAATACAGCGTGCAAAAGAGGCGGGGAAATATAAGGGGAGAAAAAAGAAGACTATAGAAGGCTTTGCAGAAGTAAAGAAAATGATTGATTCTAAAGAAATAAGCGTGTTAGAAGGTTGTAGAAGGCTTGGAATAAATAGTAGCACCTACTATAGGCGAATAAATAAAAATAATAGAAATTAACTTTTAGAGGGGGGAATTAACATGATTAGAAAAGTTTTTGAAATTACAGATACAGATGAGTTTGTTGCATATTTAAAAACAAAGTATAAGATGGATACTTACTTTAAAAAAAGTATTATAAATGAAATAATTGAAATGAAAAAGAACGGACAAGTTTTTTATGAAGGAGTTTATAAGGGGGAGGATAAAGTAAGAATATTTAATAAATACAATTTAGACCTATGGGATTACATAGAAAAGAACAGCAAGGATAAGTTCGATGGAACTGCAAAAATAAGTTTTTCTATAACAGATTTGTTAGAAGAATTTGATATAAAAGATACAAAAGAAAATAGAATAACTATGGAAAAGGATATAGAGGAAATTTGTAATCATACTGATTTTATAGTTGGAGACTATCAGCGTAGTTTTGTGAAATTGGTTGAGGGTTATAGCAGACAAATTAATGGAGAAAATTTTACTATATATCTTCCATGGGATAAACAAAGGATGATAAACTTTTATAAAAATAATAAGATTGTTGAATAGTAATTACAGGTAAGAATTCATTACAAAAAAAGCAAATTTTTTTGTAGTGAATTTTTTTTATAAATATTCTTATATCTTGCCTATCAAAAATCAAATATTCAGTTATATTTAAACATTCTAATTTAAGGGAGAGGATGTTAATGGCAAGAATAAATATTAAAGAGTGTAAAATAACAGAAAACTATTTAAATGAGACGAAATTGGACGATATTATATATAATATTTTAATTAATAAAACCAAAGAAGAAAACGAAAAGGCAAGTTAGGAGAACTAAATGATACTTAGTGAATTGATAGATATATTAAAGAAGAATTCATTTGTAACAGGAAATTTTAAAAACAGTAATTACTATATAAAAAATTCTGAGGAAGAAATTAAGGCTGGAATATATGTAAGAAGGTCTAAGAATGATAGGAAGTCTATAGATAACCAAGTTATATCAGTAAGGAACGTTGTCATAGATGAATTTGGAATAGAAGAAAATAATATTAAATTATATCAGGATAATGGAGTATCTGGAACTTTAGACAAAAGACCGGCATATTTAAACATGAAGAGAGATTTATTACTTGGAACAATAAATACTGTTATTGTTGCAAATGTTGATAGAATGGGAAGGACAACAGAAGTACTTCTTCAGGACATATATCCTGATTTAGAAATAAGATATTTATTTATTAGTATTGACGATTTGATAATAAATAGTATGGATAATAGAGAGAGTTTCTTAGAGAAGATAAAAGATGAAGATATGTATGCTGCACTTACTTCTAGGAAGGTGCGAAGAGTATTAAAAGCAAGAATGAAATCAGGATCAAGTATTAGTGCTAAAGCACCATATGGATATAAGATTGTTGAAGAAGGAGGAATAAGAAGTCTAGCATTAGGCAATACATTAGAAATAGAAAATGCAAAAATGATTTTTTCTCAGTATGCTTCTGGTAAAAGTTTAGGGGATATTGTTAAGTTATTGTATGAGCATAAAATAAAATCTCCTTCGGGAAATGATAGTTGGAGTAAATCTACTATAAAGTCTATTTTGGAAAATCCAATTTATATGGGTGATTTTTATCAAGGGAGGTACCAAAAACAATCTTATTTGAATTCTGGCTCTGGGAAACAAGTTAAGAAAATAGACCCGTCAGAATGGATAGATAGTGGAAAGTGTCCTGCTATAGTAGATAAACATACTTTTCAACAGGTTAAAGATATGTTAGAAGAAAATAAACGTGTTAGGACAAGTAGTGGAGAAAGACATTTGTTTACTGGGTTGCTTCGATGTGGAGATTGTAAACTATCTCTTATTTTTAGAAAAAAATCAATGAGTTACCAATGTTCAGGATCGCTTAAAGCACCATATAAATGTTCCTCACATCTAGTTTCAGAGGAAGATTTAAAAGCAAAAATTTCACCGAGGATATTAAATCAATTAAATAATATTGATGATAATATAATTAATTCTGTTAAAAGAAGAATTAATATGGTTAACACCAATGATTCATATAAAGCAGATTTAAAAGCATTAGACGATGAAATAGAGCAATACGTTGAAAAGTTAATAGAAGTAGATAAAAAGTCTAGTTATTCTAATATAATGATTAGAAAAATTGAAGAAAAAATTAAAGAGTTAGAAAAAAGTAAAGAACTAATAAATAAAGAGATAGATTCAAATAATAATCTTAATAAGAGAATGAATTATCATTTTGAAAATTTAAATGTTAATATTGATAATAATGAAGTTTATAGATTATTTATTAAAGAAATCAGGATTTATGGTAAAGGTGAAATAGAGATTGATTGGAAAAATGGAAAGAGCGAACTATTATAAGAGTCGTTCTTTTTTTTTGTACTATAAATTAGGCTTTTTAAAATATATATAGATGTAGTAATTTATAAAGAGATTTTGTATGTTAAAAGTAGAAAGAAATTACGGAAATCAAGATTTTAAGGAACTTTTTAACGAGTATTTAGAACAAAAAACTAAGTACTTAAAAATCACCCTGACAAAAGAATATGAAGAACGCTATAATAAAGAATACTATTCATCCACTCATAAAAATGAGGGAGTGGACAGAGATGAATAAGGTTTGGAACATAGGGATATATGCAAGGGTAAGTACAGGAAAAGAAAGTCAGGCAGAATCAGTATCAGTG
>CAKVFO010000141.1 GCA_934746785.1 uncultured Clostridium sp.
CAACTTCCTTCAGATTCCACCTCACGATGGACACCCTTGTCTTAAGCTATACGGTTGGCACTATCAGCCCCCGTTACTGACTTTCACCGATTAGTGCATGCCCATGCTGGGCGCACAATTCACAGGTGGCTTTTTATAAATGCCACCTGCTACTTTTCTTTAATTTAAAAAGAAATCAATTCTAAGTTAATGCTATAACACCAGCTACAGTTGTAGCTGCACCAACTATTCCAATTCCTTCCCAAAATCCAGTTTCAAAGTCGCTCATCATTTCTTCTGCTGCTCTTACTTTTTCAATATCAAACTCCGGATATTGTTTTACTAAAACTTTATCTGTCTCTGCAAATAAATACTGAATTTCATCAGCTGTCTTTTTATCAAACATCTTGTATATATACTTTACTGCCATGTCATGATTTTTAAGAGCAACCATAGCTTCAAGATAATATTGAATACATAAATATTTAGTATTATCCGGCAGTTTTCTTTCTCTAATACTATAATTTATAAGCTGCATTTGTTTTGCTGCTTCTTCATAATCTTCCATAAGTACATAACACATTGATAAAAAGTAGTAATGATCCAAGTTAACTTCTTTCCCTGGATAATCAGCAGTTAACATATATCCTGTTAAGTTATTCATAGAGTTATCCATTAAAGAATGTTTGTAATAATTAAGTACGCTTATCACATACTTACAATTTTCTTTATTTATATATTTAGGCTGACAAATAAGCTTTTGTACATGAAATCTAGTATTTTCTGCCTCAAAAACAGTTTTGTCAGGATAATTCATTTCAGATAAGCCTGGTACTAATATTTGATATGAAGGAAATCCAAGATAAGATGTGTCATGAATTAAAACATCATATCCTTCATCTATGAATAGGCTTATCATATTTTTTAGCATTTCTTTATTACTCAAGTTAGTCACATCTTTTGGTTCAGTAAATTCATACTCACTGTCATCACATAATAACTGATATGGATAAAACGCATCTGCTGTTTTAAATCCATTCATAAGGTTAGTCCTTGTACTTACCCCTCTATTATAAAAATCTAAAACTGTTTTCTTTGCAAAATTCTCAAGACTTATTCCTTGAGTAGCTTCTGTAAATAAACGTTCAATTGCTATATTATAATCAGGATGAGCTCCGCATTTAACGCCAAACCTTCCTGTATTTTTTTCTACTATAATTAATGCAACAGCTGAATACTTACCTCCAAAGGAACAATCCTTTAGGAATATACTATAGTCATCCAGGCTTTTAACTATTTTATACATTTCATAAATCGAAGGATACCTCTTTAGATATTCCTCCGGAACATCAGGAAGTTTTACCTGATCCATAACTATTTTTGTCTGTACAATTCTTTCAATAATCTCAGATATTCCTTGAACCAAAGCTTCTTCGCCTGTATTTCCTGCACACATTCCACTACTTACATAATGTAAATTAGCAGAGAAAAATGGCACATAAGTCACTTTATTTTTTTTCACACTATAATAAGGAATACTTAAAAAACTATTTTTCTTCAAGAATATGTTATAGTCCATCTTTTGATACTTTTTAAGCTCTTCTACCGCTTTTTCTTTATCATAACAATGCGTAAAACCTCTCTTTTCAAGGAACATATTTATAAAATCATTATCTTCATCTATAAGCTCCTCTGCACTTAAAAGCTTCTCATCTGGGAAAAGCTGGAATTCAAAATCATTATTTCTCAACACATTACATAATATGGAATCTCCTTGAAGTTTTACATTCTGATATCTTTCAATAAACTCTGCATAAGCACTTGCTCTTGCATATTCTTTAGACATTCCTTTTCCATTACTTCCAATCTGAGTACCTTCGACATTTAATCTTAAGGAATCTGTTTTAACAATGCTCTCATCAGCCCAGTCTTCAACAACATTTACACCAATGTCATCCAAAATCAACTTTATCTTTTCAACTGTTTTTAAAGGAAGTTCATCCTTATACTTAAACTTATCAATTCCCACATAAATCTTCCCCTTTATTTTTTTCTCTCATCTCTCTTAGCTTTTTTCTAAAAACTATTAAGAATACTATAAATATAGCTAATGGAATTGCTATTCCTATCATCATTCCTTTTAACACATTCAATCCCCCTAAAAATTATTTTAATGAAATATTCTTATTAAAAACCTTTTTGCCAATAATGAAAAATATAAATACAAATGCTATATCCACTATTACCATCCTTATACCCATAGCTGCTTCTAACGTTGCTGAAATACTTAATCCTATAGTAGGCAGTAACGAAAACATAGGTATATAATTTAAAAAATATAAAATTCCTTCATATAAATTGCTTTCAATTGCAAAATAACTATTCGATAATATAAATGGTATTAGTACTAAAAGAAGATATGGTCCTGTATCTTCACTTCTAGTGACTTTGCTTGTTATAGCGACTGCTAAAATAATTAATTGAATTGATACTATAATAATTCTTGTTAAAACTATTATAAGTTCATCATTATCAAGCTGATCTAAAATCATAACTACATTAGGATCACTTATTATTGCTGCTGCAATAATTGGAACACATACTATACATAATATTGTTAAAAATACCATAATACTTGAAATAATATGAGAAATATACAACTCAGATTTTGTTATAGAAGTAAGTAAAATTTCTGTTACCCTGCTTCCTTTTTCAAAGCCCACCTGCGCTCCTATCCTTGTTATTAGTAGTGCCATAAATAGCATTAATGTAGAACATATAACAACGACAAAAATATAATCTCCCATAATATCAATAAGATTTACTTTATTATCACTAAAAAACGTATTATTAATCCATGGCCAAAAACTAAAAATTAAAGAAATTAAAAATACAATTATAGTTATTAATTTAATTGAGGCAGAATCCATAAGATTTTCAAATTTAACTAATATAGCATTGCCTAAATTTTTTCTTATTTTCAAAGTTATCACCTACAAATTTCTCTAAATATTTCTGGAACTCTTATTTTTCTAACAAAAAACTTTTCAGAGTATTTATCCTGAAGCCCGTCAAAGATTACTCGAGCCATCTTTTCATCTTTAATTTTTATATAATATTCATCCCCCTCAACAACTTGTACATTTTCTTTACCAGCAATACTTTGAAGATATTCAATGCTGCATGACTTATTTTTAAGCTCAAGTACCATATTAAAATGTTTCTGAATTTCTTCGATAGTACCGCTTTCTTTTATTTCTCCCTGATTTATAAATACAAGCTTATTACACTTCAAAATATTATCGTTTAAATCATGAGTAGAAAACAAAATAGTACATCCTTCATCTCTAAGCTTTAATATTGTTTTCCAAAATAAATCTATAGTTATTAAATCTAATCCACTAAAAGGTTCATCTAATATTAAAATCTTAGGATTGCTTGCTATTGATGCAATAAGCTGAATTTTCTGCTGATTACCTTTTGATAATGAGCTTATTTTCTGATATTTGTAATCATATAATGAAAATTCCTTAAGCCATTTAGTTACAGACTGTAATGCTTCTTTTTTGCTAAGTCCCTTATATCTAACTAAATCTGTAAGATGTTCTATAACATACGCTCTATGATCCAATCCACGCATTTCTGGAAGATAGCTTATTTCATCTGTAAGAGTTATGTCACTCATCTTATCAAAAACCTTACTTTCACCTGTATAATCATCTATAAGTCCACAAATTATTTTAAATAATGTAGTTTTTCCTGCACCATTTCGTCCAATTATTCCTACAATATCTTTCTTATTCACTTCTAAATTAATTTTGTTTAAAGCTTTCTTTCCATTTTCATATACTTTTGATACATCTTTTATCTCAATCATTTTTCTTCCTTCTCCTAAGTACAAAATATTTTTTTATATTAAACAATCCTATTTCTATGAGACAAAATAGCAACATAAAAATACTTAAAAATATATACATTATGCTAATAAAAGAAATTATAGTTCCCCTGTCCAGTTCACTAAAACCTCCATTATTATATACAAGCATCATATTACAAATAACCATGAACACCGCATTATTAAAGGAAGTAGATAGTATCTCCTTTTTATTATGAGATATGTATATAGGCTCTAATAATACATATAAAATTGCACATAACTGAATTAACTGCTGAGGAATCTTAAAAACAATTCCTAAAAAATAAATAAGCACTATGATAAGAATACTAACAAGACTGCTTGTCTTATAATTTATTTCTTTATCTTGTGTTAAAAACTTTTTAGGTTTCAATGTCACAGTTTCATCCGATAAATTTTCATGAATTACAATTTTGTTTTTATACTTTAACTTACCTTTTCCCACTAAAATTTTAAAAACTTCTTCTGAAATTTCTCCAGCAAGCTGATACATGACAAAACTTAGGGAAGGTCCTATTCCACATAACCTTTCCTTATCTTCATATATATCAAAAAAATCTGTATAACATGCTGACTCATTAGGTATAAATGTTGGACCAATCATCTGAGACGTTTTGGCTAATATGCCTGACACATATTTTATATTTTCTTCTCTACAGACTTTATCTAGCCATTTAGGAAAGTATATAGGTGAATCCATTGATTTTACTATACATGATGGGGCAGACATTTTTATTAGCTCTTTAATATCCTCTTCTGAAGATACTTTCTTATTTATGGCTTCAATTTTTATGTAAGGATTTATATCTTGAAGTTTTTCTTTAAGCACATCAACTTTATATTTTCCCGCGTCATTCACAGAATATAGAATCTGTCTATTTAAGTTACTGACTTCAACTTTGTCATAATCAACCAAATAAATTTTTCCTACCCCAAGAGCAGTTAAATTCCATGCTACGTGACTTCCTATTCCGCCACACCCCATAATTAATACAGTCTTTCCAATGAGAACTTTCGGTACATTTCCCATCTTTTTATGCCAATAATAAGAAATTGATCTTGAATTTATAGCTTTATCATCAATAGGCATATTAATTAAAATACTATTTTCAATCCAGCTTTCTATAAGTTCTTTCCCAAATATATCCTCTAAATCTTTTTTACTGAACTTTTCACCATTCATTAATTTCAAAAATTTATTTTCTTGAATACTATTAAACTTAAAACTGTTTTCTATATTTTCTACTTCTGGAAACTCGTAGCTATCTTTATTTTTCACAACTACATTAAATAGATTAAAATAATATTCCATTACACCCTCCTAACGAATCTATAAATACCTAAGCACAGCAGATATTAACAGTACTGGTATATAACAAACCGATAAAACACCATAAATTGTATAAAACACTTCATTTTCTTCTTCCTCTGGCTTAACCAACGAATATTTAAACTTCATATTTCTATCTTCTTTTTTTATAATTCTATTTATAATATTCAAAACCTTATCAGAAATAATTTTCATTGATTTCTCTCTTAAATAAGATTCTTCAATTAATTCCTCTAGAATAAAGTATCCATCAAGTTTAAAGAAAATCATTAAGTTTGTAATTATGATTACAATATTCATAAAACCAACTTCTTGAGAAACACTATTTATTCTGCCTTCAGTAAAGTGAGCAACACAGAAAGATAATCCTGATATTAATACATTAGATAAAATCCCTCCACATAAACATAACAATCTTTTTTTCTTGCTTTTTAAAAGTTTTATAAAACTAAGATTCGTATAAACATACGGAATAAACAAATAAAACATAACTCCTATTTCTGGAACAGAGACATTATATTTCCTCGCAACCACTGCATGAGAAAATTCATGTATTGTTGCAACCATCATAAAACTTATCAAATGTATAATCACTGACATATCAGTAATTCTCTCCAAATCTAAATTTTGAAAATATCCTGTATCAATGAAAAAAAAGTACATTCCCCAAAAAAATAGCGGTATTGAAGTATATATCACTATGAAATATAAAATGTTAGTCATTATTCCATTAGTTTTAAATATCTTATTTCCATTAATCATTCCCAATTCAAATTTCATTAATCCTTTATGAGCTTTTAAATTACTTCCCTCTACTAATCCTATTTTTTCAAACGTTCTTACAAGTCTTTCAGTCTGTTCTTCATCATACTTTTGGCTAAAATAACTTAAATCCTTTATGGTATTAGTTCCATCCATCTTAATAAGTACGTTATACTCTGCCTCCCCAATAGAGTAACTCTTTTTACTTCTAGTATTAAATACTGTAATTTGTTCATCTATAAAATTAGCAAGCTGCTACTGCACCAATAGCAACTAATCCAGTCCCAACAATAACTCCAGTAGCTATTCCTGCTTTTTCATCACTACTCATAGGAGCTTCAATTGTTTCAAGTTCTTCTATAGCAAATTCATTTATATTTAAAACGTTTTCCATTACCTAACACCCCCAATCCACTTTTTAATATTAAAAATATAATTCAAAAACTTTATAACTTATACCCTTCCCTATTTATATAATAAAACTTAAAAATGTAAAATTTTATTATTTGTTTAAATAATAACCTTTTTTAATATATGTCAATTATTTTTCTTTTTGTGTAAACCAATAAAAAAATATCCATTTATTTTTTTTATATTTATTAGAACAAAACAAGTAAATTCAAATATAAAATCAAAACTTGTATATATGAATTATTGAGTCTTATAATCATCACGACCAATAATATTGGTAATTTACTTTAAGTCTAGACGCCTTTATGGTGTTAGTATAAAGTAATTGATACATTATGTAGAACTAAGGTTAGCCAATAAACGATGTGTTCATTATGGGAAAGTACAGAATAACTGAATCTGCTATTAATGATACGACATCATCTACCATAGGATCTAGTTTCTCAATTACGCCCCATTCAATTTTTGTATTAATTCCATATTTATCGAAATAATATAGTTTTATAATTATATTACAGGTTAATATCAACCTAAAATCTTACTTTTGGAGGTATCTATTATGAAAAATATTAAATTATGTGTTTTTGATGCATATGGTACATTATTTAATATAAATTCAGTAACTAAACACTACTGTAATGAACTTGGATATATATCTGAATCTTTCTCAAAACTTTGGAGGACTAAACAATTAGAATACACTTGGCTATATAGCCTTATGAACAGATATGCTGACTTTTGGTGTGTAACTAAAGAATCTCTAGACCTTGCTTTGAATTATTTTAATATAAAAAATGACTCCTTAAGAACTAACCTTTTAAAATCCTATGAAAATATTAGCTGCTATAATGAAGCTCCCTCTACTCTATCTAAATTGAAAGAAAAAAATATACAAACTGCTATATTATCAAATGCTACACCTAATATGTTAGATGTGACTATTAAAAATTCTAAGCTAGATTGCTATATAGATGCTTGTCTTTCTATTGATAGACTTAAAATATACAAGCCTCATCCTAGTGTATATAACTTGATTTTAGAAAAGTTTAATGTTAATAAGAATGAAGTTCTATTTATATCTTCTAATAGCTGGGACATCGCTGGTGCTAAAAGCTTTGGTTTTAATGTTGCTTGGATAAATCACTTCAATAATAAAAAGGAATTTTTAGAGTTACAGCCAGATATTAAATTAAAATCTCTAATAGATTTGGCTACTATAATTTAAAGAATTGAGTAGGAGGTAGTCAATTATTTTGACTACCTCCTACACCACCCTACATTCCCTTCAGCATAGGTTGGTTTATTAAAATTTAATAGACTCATTAAACCAATAGACTTAAAATATCCATTATTTAATGGTACATCTAGAATTGAGCTTTCCTTTATTTATAAATCTTCTGTTTTATAAACAGTATATCCTTCATAATAATAACTAGTATCAATACCCTTCATATAAATCTCTCTATCATTGATTTTATCTGTTAAAACTTGTTTTAAAATATGTTTAATTTCAATATCTTTTATAGGACTACGTTCCATTGCAAGTAAATAATCATTCTTATCAACCTCACTCCAGTTCACTACTTTTCCTAATTCTTTTTTCAATATTAAATCAAGCCAAATTCGCGTACTTCTTCCATTTCCCTCTCGAAAAGGATGTGCAATATTCATTTCTACATACTTTTCAATTATCTCATCAAAATTTGATTGTGGCATTGATTCAATATACTCTATTGATGGTTTTAAATACATAACTGGTGCAAACCTAAAATTTCCTTTTGCAATATTCACATCACGTAACTCTCCATCAAATTCATATATATCTTCAAATAAATATTTATGAATTTTAGCTAATGTATCATATTTTCCTGCTTCTAATTTATCTAAATATCCACTTTGAAATAATTCAACTGCTTTCTTCTTACTTATTTTTTCTTCTGCCCTAGCAAGTTCAACTGAATCTATAATTTCCAATTTATTTTTAAGTACCATAATACCTCCTATATCATAAATTTAAATTATTTTTATTATAACATCATTTTAAAATATTATTAATTGAAAGCCTAAATGGATCTAT
>CAKVFO010000142.1 GCA_934746785.1 uncultured Clostridium sp.
ATGAAGGAACAAATTCTAAATCGCAGGCTCTTAGAATTTGGAATGGAATTTATATTTTAATTACAAATTTTATGAGGGGGGCTTGTCCGCCCCAGCACCCCATAAATTCAAAGAAACTCTTTTAAGAGTTTCAACCTTAATTGCTGCATTCTAAGTTCACATTCAAAACAGAAAACCTTCCAAGAGAAATATACTACCTCTAAGAGAAAATCCCACTACTGCATTCTCTCTCAATAAAAATATACTCCCAAGGAAGTTATACTTAATATAAAGTAAGCTCTTAAAGAAGAATTACAATAAGCCCTTGAATAAGACCTATGAAGAATCCAAGGAAAAGTCCTAAGATCTCTATATGTTTAAGTTCTGACTTAGCAACTGAAATGATTATTCTTTCAAGTTCAGCTAAATCAAGTTCGTTAATTTTATCTTCAACTATTTTCTGAATATCAACCTTTTCTTTTAAAGTTCTTATAGCATCTTGTCCAATATCATTGATAGCAGGTTCTACAGATTCGTCTACTATCTTTTCAATATAAGGAGAAGCCATCATTCTAAAAGGTGCAGGAATAAAAGTTATTTTTTCTTCAATTATAGATTTTATCTTATCTTTAATATTCATAATCATAACTTGCTTGTCATCGTCACTTAAAGAATTTTCAATTAAATCATCAATAGATAATAGTTCTGTTGAAATAACTTTACCGATATTTTCAGCAATTTCTGTTTTTCTCTTTGGTATAAGTCCAAGTATTTCAATATTTAATACTGGTATCTTTATAGGATTTAGAGGTCTAAATAATAATTTAATTGCAAGGATATTTGTAATCCATCCTATTATACCTCCAACAAGTGCTAATAATAAAACTAATATAATGTTATTCATAAATTTCCTCCTAATGTTTTTTACTATAAAAGACATTTTACAATTTTCATGTATATAATGCAAGTTTCCGTAAAATATAATAGGTAGAAGTATATTCAGATTGTAAAAACACGGACAAATCATATAAAAATAATTTTAATATATGTATTTTTATTTATTTATGATATAATCTTTTCAAAGAAAGTTTTAAAAATACATAAGAATTAGGAGCGTGAAGAGTTTGGGGCGTAAATTTAAAAGAGTACTTGTAGCAAATAGAGGAGAAATAGCTATAAGAATAATTAGAGCATGTCATGAACTAGGGATGAGAACTGTAGCAATTTATTCAGAAGAAGATAAAAGGTCCCTGTTTAGAACTAAAGCTCATGAAGCGTATTTAATAGGTAAGAATAAAGGACCAGTTGAAGCTTACTTAAATATTGATGAAATAATTGATTTAGCATTAAAAAAACATGTAGATGCTATCCATCCAGGTTATGGATTCTTATCTGAAAATCCTGAGTTTGCTAGAAGATGTCAAGAAGCTGGTATAGAATTTATAGGACCAACAGCTGAAATGATGGAGCAATTAGGAGATAAGATTAAATCTAAAATAGTTGCTGAAAGAGCAGGTGTTAAAGTAATTCCTGGTGTTGAAGAAGCTATTCAATCTGAAGAAGATGCTTTGAAAATAGCTAGAGAATGTGGATATCCTGTAATGATTAAAGCTGCAGCCGGCGGCGGTGGCAGAGGTATGAGAATCGTAAGAAGCGAAGAAGAACTTTTACCTTCTTATAGAAATGCTAAGAGTGAAGCTAAAAAGGCTTTTGGTAATGATGATATGTTCATTGAAAAATATATAGAAGGTCCAAAGCATATTGAAGTACAAATCTTAGGAGATAAGTATGGAAATATTGTTCATCTTTATGAAAGAGACTGTTCAATTCAAAGAAGACATCAAAAGGTAATTGAAATAGCACCATCATTAGTTTTAACTGATGAAAAGAGAAAAGAAATCTGTGAAGATGCTATAAAGATTGCTAAAGAAGTTGGTTATAGAGGAGCAGGTACTTTAGAATTCTTAGTAGATAAAAATTTTAATCACTATTTCATAGAAATGAACCCTAGAGTTCAGGTTGAACATACTATAACTGAAATGATAACTGGAGTTGATATAGTTCAAAGCCAGATATTAATTGCAGAAGGTTATAGATTAGATTCACAAGAAATAAACTTAAAGCAGGATGAAATAGATCCAAGAGGTTATGCTATTCAATGTAGAATAACTACAGAAGATCCATCCAATAATTTCTCACCAGATACAGGTAAAATTGATGTTTATAGAACATCTTCAGGTTTTGGTATAAGACTTGATGGTGGTAACGGATTCTCAGGTTCTATTATAAGTCCTTATTATGATAGTCTTCTTGTTAAAACTACTGCATACTCAAGAACTTTTGAAGATGCTGTAAGAAAAGCAATAAGAGCTATCAAGGAAAGTAATATAACAGGAGTTAAAACAAATGTTGATTTCCTTATCAATGTATTAAATAATGAAGAATTTAGGAAGGGTACTTGTGATACAAACTTTATCTCAGATAACCCACAACTTTTTGATATAAAACCTAAGAGTGATGAAGAACAAAGAATTTTAAGATACTTAGGTGAAAAAATAGTAAATGAAACTAAGGGAATAAAGAAGGAATATGATATTCCAAAGGTTCCTAAGGTTTTAGGTGTAGATGGTTTAAGAGGAACTAAACAAATATTAGATGAACAAGGTCCAGAAGGAATTGTTAAATTTATAAAGGATCAAAACAAGTTACTTTTAACTGATACAACTATGAGAGATGCACAGCAAAGCTTAATGGCTACAAGAGTTAGAAGCCGTGATATGATAAGTATTGCAGAGGCTACTGCATATTATGGAAAGGATCTTTTCTCACTAGAAATGTGGGGAGGAGCTACCTTTGATACTGCTTATAGATTCTTAAAGGAATCACCATGGCAAAGATTAGAGGAACTTAGAAAGAGAATTCCTAATGTAATGTTCCAAATGCTTATTAGAGGGGCTAATGGTGTAGGATATAAGAACTACCCAGATAATGTTATAAGAAGATTTGTTAAGGAAGCAGCAGATAGTGGAATAGATGTATTTAGAATCTTTGACTCATTAAACTGGTTAAAGGGTATAGAAGTTTCTTTAGACGAAGTATTAAAGAACAACAAAGTAGCAGAAGTTGCTCTTTGCTATACTGGTGATATCTTAGATGAAAGCAGAGATAAATATTCACTTGATTACTATGTTAGAAAAGCTAAAGAAATTGAAAAAATGGGAGCTCATATCTTAGGAATTAAGGATATGTCAGCCTTATTAAAACCTTATGCAGCGAAAAAGCTTATAACTGCATTAAAGAATGAAATTTCAATTCCAATACACCTTCATACACATGATACAACAGGTAATGGTGTAGCTACAGCTTTAATGGCAGCTGATGCTGGTGTTGATATTATTGATACAACATTTAACAGTATGTCAGGACTTACAAGTCAGCCAGCTTTAAACTCTATAGTTGCAGCTCTTGAAAATACTGATAGAGAAACAGGTATAGATTTAAGTGGAATTCAAAAGCTAGATAATTACTGGCAGGCAGTAAGACCAGTTTACTCAGGCTTCGAATCAGACCTTAAGTCAGGTAGTGCTGAAATTTATAAATATGAAATTCCAGGAGGCCAATATTCTAACCTTAAACCACAGGTTGAAAGTTTTGGATTAGGACATAGATTTAATGATGTTAAGAAGATGTATAGAAAGGTTAACTTAATGCTTGGAGACATCATTAAGGTTACTCCATCATCTAAGATGGTTGGAGACTTAGCAATCTTCATGGTTCAAAATGACTTAACACCTGAAAATATTTATGAAAAGGGTCAAAACCTTGCTTTCCCTGATTCAGTTGTAACATACTTTAAGGGAATGATGGGGCAGCCTGAAGGAGGATTTCCAAAAGAACTTCAAAAGATAGTTTTAAAGGGTGAAGAACCTATAACATGCAGACCAGGTGAACTTTTACCGGATGAAGATTTCACTAAGATTGAAGAATACTTAAAAGAAAAGTATAGATTTGATCCAACTAACAAACAATTATTAAGCTATGCTTTATATCCAGATGTTTATGAAAATTACATCAAGTATCATAGAGAATATGGTAACTTAAGCAGAATGACAAGTGATGTATTCTTCCATGGTTTAAGAGAAGGAGAAACTTGTGAAATTGATGTAGCAGAAGGAAGAACAATGATTGTTCAGCTTAATGAAATAGGTAAGGTTGATGAAGAAGGTTATAGAACATTAAACTTTGAAATCAATGGTAACAGAAGAGAAATCAAGATTAAGGATAAGCTTGAAGTTAACCACCTTTCTAAGTCATCAAGCAATGTTATGAAAATGGCAGATAGTGATAATGAAAAGGAAATAGGAGCAGCTATTCCAGGTAGTGTAATTAAAGTTCTTGTAAAAGAAGGAGATACTGTTAAGGAAAATGACAGCCTTATGATTATTGAAGCTATGAAGATGGAAACAAATATAACAGCTTCATGTGATGGTGTTGTTGAACATGTTCTTGTAAAAGAAGGAGAACAAGTTAAGACAGGACAATTACTTTTAACATTGGAATAAAATATTAGATTAATAGCAGAAGATTACAGCAGCAGTTGATAATCTTCTGCTTTATCTATATAAGAAGGTATAATGTATTTTAGAGGCATGCATAGATATTATAAAGGAGTGAATGGAAGTGAAAAATATAAAGTTATTTTGTATACCTCATGCAGGGGGATCAGCTGCTGTTTATAGCAGATGGAAAAAGTATTTAGATTCAAGTATTGAACTTATACCAGTTGAACTTTCGGGAAGAGGAAGAAGAATAGGAGAAAAGCTTTATGATTCTTTAGAGGAAGCCATAGATGATGTAACCAATTTTATTGAAGATAATATAGAGGAAGAAGAATATATGATTTATGGTCATAGTATGGGATGTGCTATTGCATATGAAGTGGCTTGTAATCTTTTAGAGAAAGGATATAAAATGCCAGCTAATTTATTTTTGTCTGGAAGAGAATGTCCTTTTATAGAAAGTAATGAAGAAAAAGTATATAACTTAAATGATGAGGATTTTGCAAAGGCAGTAATAGAACTTGGAGGTACACCTAAGGAAGTATTTGAAAACCAGGATCTTAAGAATTTATTTGTCCCAATATTAAGGGCAGACTATAGGAACATAGAAACCTTTGAGCCAATTAATAAAGATACAATTCTTCCAGTTAATATTACTGTGTTAAATGGAAAGGAAGACTCTATAACAGAAGAGCAGAAAGAGGGCTGGAGAAAGCTTACAAGCAAAGAATTTAGAAGATATGATTTTGATGGAGGGCATTTCTTTTTACATGAAACACCAGAGAAAGTAGTGAAGGTTATAAATGAAAGTTTGTAAATTTATAAAAGAAAATAAAGTATTATCAGCAGTATTATTAGTTATTATTTCTATATTGATAACAATGATTCCTATAAGAGGATATATAGAAGAAAGTGTTGGTTATCCCAATGCACTATTATTAGAACCTTTATTGTTACAAGGCGTGCTGCTTATAATAAGCTGTTTAATTTTAAAGGCTTTTGGAGATAATGATTTCTTAGGATTAAAGTTTCAAAATAAAGTAAAAGATATTTATGTTATTTGGCCTTTAATTCTATTTTTAATTATGTCAGCAGCGGGAAGTATAAATTATATAGGAAGTATAGAAGCTGATTATAAAACTATTATTTTATATATAATAACATTTATTGTAGCAGGATGCTTTGAAGAATTTATGCTAAGGGGTGTAGCCTTAAGAGTGTTTATTGATAGATATGGAGAAAACAAAAATGGTATTATTAAAGCAGTAATAATAGGTAATTTAGTATTTACTTTATGCTGTTTAAATATGTATTTCTTAGGACAACTTGATATTTTAACTACAGTTTTTAAGATGTTTAATATGTTTTGTCTTGGTGTTCTTTATAGTGCTGTATTTTTAAGAACAAAAAGTATATGGGTTACAGTTATTATACATTCTTTAATTGAACTTGCAGGAAGTGTACAGGCACTAACAATGACATCAAAGGAAAGCTATGATAATTTAATAGGATCAACTTCTGTAACAATAGAAATGGCAGTGCCGGTTATTATAATGTCTGCGGCTTTATTATTTATAGGATTATTTTTTTTAAAAGGAATAGAGCAAAATAAATAGAAAAGGCTGTATTATTAAATAAAGTGATAAATTAAATAAGTTATATAAAATAGGTGAACGTCCTTTAAAATTCGTGTTTTTATAGGGATGTTCACCTTTTATTAATCATCTATATTACTAATCTGAATTTCCTCTATTTATTTACAATGCAAAGAGATTAAAAAAAACTACTTAAGAAAAAGTATTTATAGAGTTTTTTTTGTTGAAAATATACCGTAGATGTAATAATATTATTATGTAATTAAAAATTGGTAGAAATGGTATAAATAAAAGGTGGATGAATTAAGTGGAAAAAATGAATATTAACTTCGAAGATGAATTTGAAGGAGTAGAAATACTAGAATTAAACGAATCTAAAGCATTATCTGAAACTGCTGCATCAAGTGGTATAAGCTCATGTAACAGCTGTTCATGTTGTTTATCAACATCATGTTGCAGCGTTGGATCAATATTCTAATTTGCCAACATAATAAATGAAAGATTGATTGGGATTATTAATAAATAAGTTTAATAGAAGAAGAGAGGGAAAATATGGAGCATATTGTTATTAAGAATGTTTCAAAAGTATATGATAAAGTAACTGCTGTTAATAATATGAGTTTAACAATAAATAAAGGAGAAGTTTTTGCTATTGTAGGAGCTAATGGAGCAGGAAAAACTACTTTATTAGAAATGATGATGGGACTTAGAAATCCTTCACAAGGAGAAATAGTTGTATTGGGAAAAAAGATGAGTACATCATCAGTTGATTTGAAAGAAAAAATAGGAGTACTTTTACAAGATAGTAATGTATATATGAAGTTGAAAGTAAGAGAACTTCTTGAATTATATAGTTCTTATTATAAAGAGACTAGTGATATTGACACAATAATAAAGGATTTAGAATTAGAACCTTGTTTAAAAAAGAATTATGCAAATTTATCAGGAGGATGGAAGCAGAGAGTTTCATTAGCTTTAGCTTTTATTAATAATCCAGAAATAATATTTTTAGATGAGCCTACTACTGGATTAGATCCTGAATCAAGAAGGATTATGTGGAAAAACATTAAGAAATATCAAGGTGAAAATAAAACAATAATTTTGTCAACACATTATATGGAAGAAGTTAATAATTATTGTGATAAAGTTCTAGTTATGTTTAAAGGAAAGAAGATGGCGCTAGGTTCACCAGAAGATTTACTTCAAGGTATTGGTAAAGAGAATGCTACTATGGAAGATGTATTCTTATACTATTCAGCAAAATCAGCAGAGGAGGCGAAATAGAATGTTTACTCAATTAAAATATGAATTTAAGATGTTTTTTAGAGAGCCGCTATATGTATTTTTTAGCTTATTATTACCAGCTATAAGTTACGCTATGTTTGGAGCAATGTATGGTAATCAAACTTATGGTGATTTAGATTATTTTAGCGCATATGTACCTGGTTTTATTGTTATTATAATGTTTACAGCCTGTATATTTAGTGTTGGTTTTCAAAATGTAATGAATAGAGAGCTTGGAGTTTATAAAAGGTTAATGGCAACACCTGTGAGTTTAAACATGGTATTAATGACTACTCTCGTTAGGGGATCAATCGTAGCTGTTGTAGGTCTTTTAGAAATATTACTTATTACTAAGTTCGGTTTTGATAAGAGTTTAACTGAATATTGGCTTCAATTTTTATTAGGTTATGTATTAGTAACTTTTATATCATTAGTTATAGGATTTTTTATAGGAATTATATTCAAGAAAACAAAAACTGCACTTATGGCACTAATGGCAGCTATGTATCCTGTTATGTTTTTATCAGATGCAACAATACCATTATCAGTAATGCCTAAGATAATGCAAGATATAGCACCAGTAATAAATCCTTTATATCATATGAATATATTATTAAGAGCATGTTGGAATGGAACTTTATTTGAAATGGAAAAGGACGTTGTTATAGGAAGTATATATTTGATTTCTGTGGCAGTTATTTTAATAATTGTTTCATCTATATGCTATAGAAAAGAAGAAAATTAAACAATTTAAAAAGGGATATTTTCAATGATAGATATAGATTTGTTAATAAGTCTATTACATTAAATAATCATGAAATAGAAAAAAAAATACACGAATATCAAGAATCAACTAAAGAGATGCTGAAACTAAAAGATGATTTAAAGAAAAAATTTAATGAAGTGATGTGATATATTAAAGTTGTAACACCTTGTTCTAATTAAATGATATAATTCAATTAGAGAAATGAGGTACGCAA
>CAKVFO010000143.1 GCA_934746785.1 uncultured Clostridium sp.
TTATTGAACAAGTAGAAAATGTAATAAAAAAACTTCCAAAGAAGAGACAGACTATGTTATTTTCAGCAACTATTCCTGAAGAAATAAAAAAACTTTGTCATAAATATATGAAGAATGAAGTTAACATTGAAATTGAAAGAAAAAATATAGTTAACAGCAATATTGAACAACTTAAAATAATAGTTCCTGAAATGGAGAAGTATAAGCTTTTAAATAACATACTATTAAAAGAAAAGCCAGAGGCAGCAGTTATTTTCTGTAGAACTAAAGAAAATGTTGATAAGGTTTTTGAATTCTTAAAGAAGAAATCTTACTCAGTAGATAAAATTCATGGCGGTATGATGCAGAAAGATAGAACTGCAGTTATGGAAAAGTTTAAGATGAAATATTTTAGAATATTAACAGCTACTGATGTAGCTGCTAGAGGTATAGATGTAGATAATATTACCTTAGTAATTAATCTAGATATCCCAATGGAAAAGGAAAATTATGTGCATAGAATAGGCAGATGTGGAAGAGCATCAAATAAAGGAAAGGCAATAACATTTGTTACGCCTTATGAAGATAAGTTCTTAAGGGAAATTGAAGAATATATAAGGGAAGATATTAAAGAAGGAGATAAAGGAGATTTTAATATTGAAGCTCATGAAAGAAAAGAGGCTGAAGATTTCTTAAAGAAAGGAATTAAAAAGGTACAAAGTAAGGGCAAAAATGTTGGTAAAGATATTACTAAATTATACTTTAATGGTGGTAAGAAAAAGAAGATAAGGGTTTTAGACCTTGTTGGTACTATATCAAGTATTGAAGGTATTGAAAGTAATGATATAGGAATAATAGATATTCAAGACAACTGTTCTTATGTAGATATTTTAAATGGTAAAGGAAAAAAGGTAATGCAGATTATGAAAGAGAAAACTGTTAAGGGTAAGAGGTTAAAGGTTGAGATAGCAAAAAAGTAAAGACATTTTTTTGTTATGTTATTTCATAATTATAGTTTTAATTAAAGTTTAATATAATTAGTTCGTCTTTATTACATAAAAGGTAAAATAATCATTTAGATAAAAGAGGAAATTAAAGCAAAATAAATTGTAAAACAAATAACAAGGCATACTTAAAATTACATAATAGCATAATATTTGACAAAGAAATTCATGCCAATTATTATTAAAATAAGTGAATTTTTTCTAAATGGAGGGATTATAATGAAAAAGCTAAAAAAGATGTTATTTTTTATGTTTATGTTTTTGAGTGTGTTTCTTGTTTTTAGTAATACTTCAGGAAGTGCAGCTGAACAAAAAGGCAAACTTGTGGATGTAATTGATAACATAGAAATTTCAAAAGCTAATAATAAGGATGAAGGTTTAAGAAAGTATGATAAGTTACAGATTAAAATAGATTGGTCTGCAAAGGAAGAACTTAATGAAGGAGATTATTTTTATGTTGATCTTCCAAGTCAATTATATAATGTAAATTCTACATTTCCAATTAAGGTTGTAGATGAAGGAAAAGAATTAGAAGCAGGAACATGTATTGTAGAAAGTGGTAAATTAAAATGTATATTTAATGATTTTGTTACTACTGAAAATAATATAAAAGGAAATATATATATTGAAAGATTATTTGTAGGAAATGTATCTGAAGGAAATACTGAAGTTCCTTTTGAATTTTCTATTAATGGAAAAACTACTCATGTAGAAAAGATAGAAGCGGCAGATTCGGATAATACTACTTCTGGTAATATCCTTAATAAATATGGCTATTATGATGAACATAATACATTAGTATGGAATTTAAAAGTTAATTTAAACAATAAAAAAGTAGATAATTTGGTTGTAGAAGATTATATTGGAAGTAATCAAATAATAGATGAAAGTTCAATTAGAATTTTTACATGCAAGTGGGATGAAAATGGAGAACTTATTTATGAATCATTAGGTGAAAACTTAATACATAATTTTAAAACTGAGATAAAAGATAATTATTTTAAAATATATTTAGGAGATACTGACAAAAATTATTTTATAACTTATAATGTTAAAATAGTTGGAGAACAAAAAGAGTATACAAATAAAGCATCTGTGGAAGGTGAAAAATTAGAAAAACAAGAGGTAGAAGTAAATATTGAAGCGCTTAAAGACTATGCAAATGCTATAGGTGATAATGGTAAAAAAGATGATAATAATATTATAGAAGATGTGGTTAAAGATAATGAAAATAAAAAAGATGATAGTAATATAGTAGAAAAAGATAATAAGGAAAATATTAATATTAATAAAGAAGAAGAAGTCAATAAAGAAAATATAAATAAGAATAATATTAGTAATACGGGAGATAAACTAAATTATGCTTATATTATAATTTTTATTGTATCTATTGCAGGTATTGTTATTTCTATGAAGAAAAAGGAGGGGTTAAAAAATGAATAAAGAAGAAGTTATGAGACTTTGTATGGAAGAAGCAAAAAAAGGGGTGAATTTAGGAGAAGGCGGGCCTTTTGGTGCAGCTGTAGTAAGGGATGGAGAAATAATATCTTTAGCACATAATACTGTAGTTTTAAGTAATGACCCTACAGCTCATGGTGAAGTAAATGCAATAAGAAAGGCTTGTGAAAAATTAAATACTTTTGAGTTAAAAGACTGTGAAATATATACATCAGCAGAACCATGCCCAATGTGTCTTTCGGCAATAATGTGGGCTGGTATCAAAAAGGTTTATTATGGATGTACAGCAAAGGATACCGAAGACATTGGATTTGCAGATAAGTTTATATATGATTATATAAAGGGAGAAAGTAGAGAAACAGTTATTGAAACAATTCCTTTATTAAGAGAAGAATGTTTAGAAGCTTTTGAACTTTGGAAGAATAAAGATAACAAAATAGATTATGACCCTAGATAATTTAAAATTATTAGAGTAATAAGCAAAAGGAGTTACAGAAATAATTATGCTGTAGCTCCTTTTTTAAAATTGTATGAAATTCATTATCTTGGGCTGTTATTTATAACAAAGAATAAGAAGTTTAAGATTATGTCTTTTGCATCCTCTGTTGAAATATTAGACAGATCATGATTCATATCATTTACTGTAACAAGTTTTACATTGTTATTAAGTTCTTTACTTTTGTTATATAGATTTAAAGAGTTTTCATAAGGTACTAAGTTATCAGATTTACTATGAATTATTAAAGTTTTAGGTACTCCTTTAGTAACATAGTTAATAGGACTGAATTTTTCAATATATTCATTATTACCTTGTACTTTTTTTAATGCATTTGTAATATCTTTAGTTGCAACAGATTGATCTAAAGTATTTAAATCTGTTGGACCAAAAAAGTCAACCATATATTTAATTTTTGAACTGTATTTAGAAAGGCTTTCATCATCTATAAAGTCATTTTCATCTGAGTAACATGCAAGAAGTGAAAGATGTGCTCCTGCAGAAATACCTATTACTCCAATTTCATCAGTATTAAAGTTATACTCATCTTTATTCTTATATACCCATCTAATAGAATCCTTAACATCACAAACTTGTTTATAAAAATCAATCTTTGAGTTTAGAAGTTCATAATTTACACTGATTATTGTATATCCGCCATTAATAAAACTTTTTAAAAGAGGTGAAAGAATACCAGGTATTTTACTATCTCCATATGCCCAGCTTCCGCCGTGTACATAAAGTATAACAGGTGAACCCGTTTTAGGTATAGTTTCAGGTGAGAATATTTCTAATGCAAGGTTAGTATTATTTGTGTTTTTATAAACAACCTTTTTTGTTTTTAAGTCATTATCTTCTTCTAAAATATCTTCCATATTCATATCCGTAATATTTTCTTTGTAGTCAGTGTATTCTTTATAAACGCTATAAAATAAAGCAATTCTATGTCTAAATACTATGGGAATGCTTAGTACAATAAGCAGCAGTATAATAAAAAAATACTTTAAAATCTTTTTCACATTGTTTTCCTCCTAAAATTAATTTCTAGTATAATTTTTACCACTTTTATTTTATTCTAACATATAAACTGTTGACAAGATAGTTTGATTATAGTATATTTTGATTATCAAAGTAATTATCCAAAAAAATACTTTGGTTGAAAAATAAAGCAGGAGGATCATGATGGATAGGGAGAATAGAGTCGTTAATGAGCTTTTAGTAAAACTCTTTAACGATGTTCTTGAAATTGAAGAAGCAACGTTAAAAAGTGGGCCTTTTTCAGATTTGTCAATAACAGAATTACATACTATTGAAGCAATTGGTATGTATGAAGAAAAAACAATGTCTGATGTAGCACAAACTCTAGAGATAACAGTTGGAACCCTGACTACAGCAATAAACAAACTTATAAAAAAAGAGTATGTGGTAAGAAAGAGGATACCAGAAGATAGAAGAGTGGTTTTAGTTAGTTTGACTAAGAAAGGTAAACTAGCTTATAGGCTGCATGAAAAATTTCATAGAGATATGATAAATGAAACAGTTTATCAGCTTACAGAACAAGAGAAAAAAATATTAATTTCTTCTCTTGAAAGAATAAATACATTTTTTAAGACAAAGAAAGAGTTACAAAATAAGGAGAGGTAATGAGTAATATTTTTATAAAAAATTATGGGTCATACGTACCAAGTAAAGTTGTAACTAATGATATGTTATCAGAAATAGTAGATACAAGTGATGAGTGGATTGTACAAAGGACAGGCATAAAAGAAAGAAGAATATCTGAAGGAGAAGATGTTTCAAGTCTAGCTATAAATGCTGCAAGAAAAATTTTAGATAAAGAAAATCTAGATCCAAAGGATATTGATTTAATTATTACAGCTACAATTACACCAGATAATTTTGTACCATCAGTTTCTTGTATGGTACAAAAAGAAATAGGTGCTGATAATGCAATGGCATTTGATATAAGTGCTGCATGTTCAGGGTTTGTATATGCTATGCAGATTGCCTATTCCATGATGAATATGAATAATAACTTCAAAAAAGCAATTGTTATAGGTAGTGAAGTTTTATCAAAAATTGTTGATTGGGAAGATAGAGGTACCTGTGTACTTTTTGGAGATGGTGCTGGTGCTGTACTATTAGAAAAATCGAATAAAGATAAACTTGTAGATTTTTATTCGTATTCAATAGGTAAAAAGGGTGAAGCACTTCAATGTGGAGGTTTTGATGTTTTAAATCCTTATGTTACAACTAAGCAGGTTAAAAATAAAAAGGTAAATATGGATGGAAGAGAAGTTTTTAAGTTTGCAGTTAAATCTATTGAAAATTCAGTAAAAACTTTATTAGAAAGAAATGAATTGGATATAAATGATATAGACTATATTGTTCCTCATCAGGCAAATGAGAGAATAATTGAATTTACTACACATAAGTTAGGTATAGATAAAAATAAGATATTTATGAACTTACAGCATTATGGTAATACATCTTCAGCATCTATTGCCATAGCTTTAAGTGAAATGAATGAAAAAGGTATGTTAAAAGAAGGTATGAAAATACTTTTAGTAGGCTTCGGTGGGGGGCTTACTGTTGGGAGCTTATTATTAGAATTATAATATAGATTAAAAGTTATTGGAGGAATTAGTAATGGTATTTGATGAGATTAAAAAAATAATTTGTGGAGAATTAGAAGTAAATGAAGAAGATGTAACTATGGATACAACTTTTGAAGATTTAGGAGCAGATTCTTTAGACTTATTCCAAGTTGTAATTGAAATTGAAGAAAAGTATGGAATCCAATTAGAAGATGCTGAAAAAATTAAAAGTGTTAAAGATGCAGTTCAATATGTAGAAGAAAAATTAAAGTAATAAATATAAACTAACATTTAAAATAGTAAATCGGTAAAATACTGGTTTACTATTTAAATTTATATGATTCATGAGAGATGGAGGATTATTTATGAATTCCAATATAGTATGCGATTTGTTAAATATCAAGTATCCAGTTATTCAAGGTGGTATGGCTTGGATAGCAGATGCATCTTTAGCAGCAGCAGTAAGTGAGGCAGGAGGTCTTGGGATAATTACCGGAACAGCACCCATTGAGTGGATTAGAAAAGAAATAAGAAAGGTAAGAGAACTTACAGATAAACCTTTTGGGGTAAATGTTATGCTTATGACTCCACATGCTGATGAAGTAGCAAAGCTTGTTTGTGAAGAAAAAGTTCCAGTAGTTACAACTGGAGCTGGAAGCCCAGGAAGGTATATGAATATGTGGAAAGAGTGTAATGTTAAAGTTATTCCAGTTGTAGCTTCTGTTGCTTTAGCAAAGAGAATGGAAAAACTAGGAGCTGATGCAGTAATAGCTGAAGGTATGGAGTCTGGAGGACATATTGGAAGTTTAACAACTATGGCCCTTGTACCACAGGCTGTAGATGCTGTTGATATACCAGTTATTGCAGCAGGAGGTATAGGTGATGGAAGAGGTATGGCTGCTGCATTTATGCTTGGAGCTAAAGCAGTTCAAATAGGTACAAGATTCCTTTTAGCTAAAGAATGCACAGTTCATGCTAATTATAAAGAAAAGGTTAAAAAAGCTAAGGATATTGATACTGTAATTACAGGTGGAAGCCTTGGGCATCCAGTAAGATTAATAAAGAATAAACTAAGCCGAGAATATATTAAGTTAGAAAAAGAAGCACATGATATAGAAGAACTTGAAAAAATGGGACAAGGCGCATTGAGAAAAGCTGTAGTTGAAGGGGATACTGAGTACGGAAATGTTATGGCAGGTCAGATATGTGGAATGTTAAAAGAAGAGGAATCAGCTCAAGAGATAATAAATAGTCTTATTAGGGAGTTTGTTGAAATTATTAAGAAATCAGGTGAAATTATTGGATAAAAATAAAATAGCTTTCTTATTTGTAGGACAGGGTTCACAAAAATCAGGAATGGCAAAAGATTTATATGACAATATAGATATATGCAGAGAAGTAATAGACAGAGGTGAAGATATATTAAAGATGCCTATTAAGGACCTTATGTTTAATGGCTCTGAAGAAAAAATTAAGGAAACTGAAATAGCCCAGCCAGCAATTTTACTTGAATCTATTGCTATTATTAAGGCTTTAAAACAGGAAAATGTTGAAGCTTCATATACAGCAGGATTATCTTTAGGTGAATATGCATCTTTAGTTTATTCTAATATGTTATCAGATGAAGATGCTCTACGAGTTGTAAAAGAAAGAGGAAGAATAATGGGATCATCACCTCCTAAAGGACTTGGAAAAATGGCGGCTGTATTAAAACTTGATAATGATTCTGTTGAAGAATTAATAAAAAAATGTAGTGTAAAAGGTGTAATTGAAGGCGTTAATTATAATTGCCCAGGTCAAGTTGCAATAGCAGGTGTAAATGATGCTATAGATATGGCTATAAAGGAAGCAAAAGAAATGGGTGGAAAAGCTGTAGAATTAAAGGTAAGCGGCCCTTATCATTCTTCTTTATTAAAAAATGCTAGTGAAGAATTTTATAAAGTACTAGAAAATGTACAGGTTAATGATCCAATAATTAATGTTTATTCAAATTACAAAGGAGATTTATATGATTCTAATGATGATGTTAAGTTTATACTCAAAAAGCATATTATGTCTCCGGTTTATTTTGAAACAATTTTAAGGGATATGATGAACAAAGGTGTAAATACCTTCGTAGAAATAGGACCCGGAAAGTCATTGTCAGGCTTTGTAAAGAGAATAGATAGAAAAATGAATACATTCAATATAGAGGATTTTGAAACATTTAAAAAGACTGTAGAAAGTCTTAATAATCTATAATGAGGGGGGATATTTTTGTTAAGGGGTAAATGTGCAATTGTAACTGGATCATCAAGAGGAATAGGAAGAGCTATTGCTAAAAAGTTGGCTAGTCAAGGAGTTAATATTGTACTTAATTATAGAAGTAATGATGAACAGGCAATTGAGGTTGAAAATGAGCTTAAAGAATTTGGAGTTGAGGTTCTAAAAGTTAAAGCAGATATTAGTAAGTTAGATGAAGCAGAAAAGCTTATAAAAGCTGCTAAAGAAAGATTTAACAAAATTGATATTATGGTTAATAATGCAGGAGTTACTATTGATAAACTGCTAATTAGAATGAAGGAAGAAGACTTTGATAATGTTATTAATGTTAATCTTAAGGGAGTTTTTAACTGCTTAAAGAGTATAGCACCTGTAATGCTTAGACAAAAGTGTGGAAATATAATAAATATTTCTTCTGTTGTAGGCTTGACAGGAAATGCAGGCCAGGTTAATTATGCAGCTTCAAAGGCAGGAGTTATTGGAATGACAAAATCTCTTGCAAAAGAACTTGGATCTAGAGGAATTACTGTAAATGCTGTAGCTCCAGGATTTATTGAAACAGATATGACTCAAGACCTTAATGA
>CAKVFO010000144.1 GCA_934746785.1 uncultured Clostridium sp.
AGAACTGACAATCCTAATTATTCTTTACTAAAAAGTAACTATAAAGGAAAAGAGATAGAACTTATTATTAATTCTAAAAATAACACCTACTCTCAAGAACAAATTCAAAATCTAATTGATAAACTCGCATCCATGTATGTAGATGTTGAGAAATTGATAGATAAATAGAATTGAAAGTTAACTTTCAAAAAATCGGAATAATGATTATTGAGTATTAATACTCAACTTTATTCCTTATTTTTTACCTTAAACCCAAACATATGTTCTGTAAATATTTGCAATCACTAAAAAGGGGGATATAATAACTATGCATAATCAAAATGAAGAAATCGATACTGCTCTTGTTATAGAAATTATTATTAATGGGAAAAAACTAATAATAAAGGATTTAAAATCTAATCATCAGGAGGGAAAAAATAATGGAGTATAGCGTTGGTTATAGAAAAAAGAATAAAGGTATTCAAGCTGTTATTTCTTACAAAGGAAATGATGGTAAGTGGCATCAAAAAAATAAGCAGGGATTCAAAACCCAAAAAGAATCTAAGCCTTGGATTAACAAAGCATTAAAAGAAATAGAAAAATCTCTTTTAAATGAAGATAAAATTATAGATGCTACATATGATGAAATTTTATTCAAAGAAGTTTTTAAGCTTTTTATAGATCATGCTCGATTACATAGAACACAAAATACTTTAGAATCTTATGACATAGCATTCAGAAAATTTTTCAAACTACATAATTTAAAAGTTTCCAAAATAAGAAAAATACATATTCAAAATTGTATTGATGAATTTATCGAACAAGGATTAAAAACATCTAGCATAAAAACATATGTAAAAAAAATTAAACAGGTATTTTTATTTTATCAGGATAATTATGATAATTCTTATAAGCTTCCAACAGATAATATAACATATCCTGCAGCAAATGCCACTGATAAAAAAGCTTTAAGCTTAAATGAAGTGGATTCTCTACTATTAGATTTTAAGAAAAACCACTTTCAATATTACCCATTTGTATTGTTGTGCGCAACATGTGGCTTAAGACGTGGTGAAGCTCTTGGTGTAACTTATTCAGACATTAATAAAAAAGATGGTATTGTTATAGTAAATAAACAATGGAAAAAACTCAAAGATGGCTCTTGGGGATTCGGTGATACTAAGAATGGAAAACATAGAGAAGTACCAATAAGTAGCAAAATAATAAAAGAAATTGAATTTGTTAAGAAAAATACTCCAGTTTTAGACATAAATAACAGAATAACTACTCATAGTGGGATGTTTATATCGCAATCTGTAAATAAATATTTAAAGCCTTATGGTATAACCATACACGAACTAAGGCACACATATATTACTAACCTTATTGCCTCTGGTGTAGATTTTAGAACAGTTGCTGATTTAGTCGGCGATACTGTTCGAATGATCTATGACACTTATTCACATGTAAATAGTGATATGCTTAAAAAAGCGACAAAAATTATAGAAAATATTTTTTAAAAATATTTTTGCCGTTTCTTTTGCCGTTTTTAGTTAGATTGGCTTAATAACTAGCTTTAAATAAGCTTTATAACATTCCACGCTAAAATGTAATTTATAACTTTATATACTATGAAAAGAGGCTGCACTTTAAAAGTACAGTCTCTTTATTATCCATATATAAAATCATGAAGTGTCTTTTTATTTACCTCCTCATCCCAATTAAGATGATAAGGTCCTAACAAACTATCCCATGACGTTCCATCAATAGGAATCCTAAGTTCTCCTAAATTACTTTTATCATATTTATATATTATCTCACCCAATTCAATTAGTTCCATTATAGATAAATTAGTTTCCGATGATTTTGAAATTGTATATATTGTTTTTGCATACTTTACCATATCTACATTTTTTATTTTAAAGAATACTCCAGCCATAATCTTTCTCTGGCGCTGAGTTCTTTCAAAGTCAGAATCTATTTTTCTTATTCTCGCATAGGCTAGCGCCTGATTTCCATTCAAGTTGACTATACCTGAATTATTTAAGATAAATTTATCACATTGCAAATTTATATATCTTTTTTCTTCTTCATTAATTTCCACTTCTACTCCACCCAAGTAGTCTACAATATTAACTAATCCTTCAAAATCAACTTTAACATACTTACTTACATCAAGATTAAAAACTGAATTTATAGTATCTATTGAACCTTGAATTCCCCCATAATGATATGCATAGTTTATTTTATTAGCCATGCCTTTACCTTGATAAACATAAGTATCTCTCATTATTGATACCAGCTTAATTGTTTTTTTCTTCTCATTTAAGGATAAGATCATAATTGTATCTGATGCATTTTCCTCTTTATCTACCCCTAACAATAATATATTTTTAATTTCTAATTTTCCTTTGGGCTCCTCATAAATACTATCTTTCTTTCTACTTTCTACTTCAGTATTTATAACTTTATCTAAATAATATTTTGGTGGAAAAAATATTATTCCTAAAATTGTAATAAATATAATTAATAACAATAATTTTTTATATTTCATAACCATAAATCCTTATACTTATTTTTCTTTCATCCTCATAATATAAGCTATATCATCTTCTTTTATTTTTAATATTTATCAAAATGTTTTATCTTTCAAACCATCTTTTTATTTGCTATATTTTTAACCTTTTTAAGAAAAATATTTATATTCTCTTCTAGTGTAATTGTGTGAACTAATTTTAAAAATATAATATAAGATAATACACCAAGAATAATTAAAATAATAAAATTTATAAATAGAAATCTATTATCGAAATCCATAATGTAATTTTTAGTAAAGTATATAATAATGCCCATAAAAGCAGAGCTTAAAAACATCTTTATCATATCATTAACATATTTTTTTTCCATAATAGTACCTATTTTTTTACTTAAAGTCCTAAACAGAAAAATTGCAATAGCTGCTGAAGATAATGATGTTGCTAGAGATAATCCCCCTATTCCTAGCGGCTTTATTAATAAAATATCTAATATAATATTGAATACAAGACCTATAAAGGAATTCTTCATTGGTGATTTTGTATCCTGCATTGAATAAAAAGCTCTATTTACTATATCACGTATTCCATAAAATATTACTCCTATTGATAAAAAGAATAACGATGTTGAGGTCATTTCTACTGAATTTACATTAAATACACCTCGTTTAAATAGAATACTTATTATTTCATTGCTCAATACCATCGTTGCTACTGCTGTTGGAATAGTAATTAAACTTATATTACATATACTCTTAGTTATATAGTATTTGAATTTTTTTATATTATTAACTTCCATAGCTAAAACCGGATAAACTGCTGTGACAATTGCTGATGCAAATATTCCATAAGCCAATGTATTCACCTTGTCTGATAAATTTATAGCTGATATACTTCCCTCTTGTAAACTCGACGCCATAATCTGGTCTACTAAAGTATTAATTTGATTTATTCCAGTTCCAATTGCTACTGGCACTAACAACAATGGCAGTTTCTTAAACATTTTATCTCTAAAATCAATAATAAAAGTATATTTATATTTATGTTTTATCAACCAAGGTACTTGTATTACAACTTGAAGTAAATAACCTAATACTGTTACAAAAACAAGTTCAAAAATTCCATGTTCATTTTTAAGTAAAATGTAGATAATAATAGGTACATTTATTACAATACCAATAAGTGCTGCTGGTATAAACTCTTGTAAACTCTGCAATAAAGCATTAAATACACTGTATAAAGAAAGAAAAAATAAATTAACCATACATATTTTAGTTAAATTCACTGCTAAAATATAAGTTTCTTCTTTAATATCAGGTGCTAATATCGATACAACTTTTCCTGCACTAACTTCTAAGATACTAAACATTATAAAACCTAAAATTATTAAGATATTTAAAACTTTATTAGCCGCTTTAAACATATAACTTTTATCGTTCTCCTCTAGTTGTCTCACAAATATAGGTATAAAAATTGTTTTTATTGAAACACCAATTAAAGCAAATGCTAAAACAGGTACTGTTAAAGCTATATTGTAAGCGTCAGTCTCATAAGTTGTTCCAAAAGAAGCTGCTATTAAAAGATCTCTTAAAAAGCCTGTTATCTTACTTATAACTGTTAACAATACTAAGATACTTGAATTTTTTATTAATGATGATTTTTTCATTTCTTCTCCCTAAATACCTTTAATAATATTACTTTTATCCAATTTTAGCCAGTATCTTTTTCACTTTTAATTGAAATTTATGAGGGAACATTCCAAATATACGATTCTTAAAATTAATACTCAATCGTAACTTTGTATCAAAATAATTATCTTTTTCATAGCCATCATAGATATTTTTTCTCTCTTCTAAATAATTAACTTCTTTCTTTTCAAAAAGACTTTTTTCACAAGAATCTGAAGAATAATATATATTCATCTCATTTCCTACAACATTAAAAATCTCCTCACCTTTAATAGTATTAATAAATATCCTAGAGATTCCAACTCCATCTAATAGTTTGGGTGAAATTTTTTCTATTCCCCAGTAATCTCCTAATGTTATATCCCCTACTCTGTACTCGCTATTATATTTGCAATTATAACAACATTTTCTATGAGTTTTTCTTTTTAGGAATCCTAACATATAAGGATCATTAGGTGATAAAAGTTTCTTATTAGAATTTACCTCCTCTATCTCACTTCTATATAGCAGCCCCCAATAACATTTCCTAAAAGTATATTTTTTAATCTTACATTTATACTTATTCTCTAACCACTTTATATAACTCCCAAATAACCCAGGACTTGGAACCCCAAAACATAATAAATCAACAGTTACCAAATTTGAATAGTCTTTATTTAAATATCTTTTTAAAGCAGTAATTTGGCAAGGTGTCCCACTATATAGAACTATTATTCCTTTATTAAGGTACTCCTTTGTTAATTCATAAGTATTCAATGGATCACTTTGTACATATTTAGATCCCTGTAATTTATATAACTCTTCTACTTTATCTATCATACTATGTTTAACTTTTAAATTTTCATCATAAACTGCTCCAAATACTACACCTTTATTTTTTAGTACATATTTTGCCAATGCATAAAATGCACCTCCCGAGGTACTTTTTTCTAAATTTACCTCATCATTTTTTAGCCTTCCTGCATATACCTTTCTTATTTTTGATAACTTCTCATTTTTATTTTGACAACATTCTTTTAAACAAATTCCACAATTTAAACATGAGTTAATATCCACTTTTGGTACAAGAAAACCTTCATTATCATATACCATAGTTATGGAACTATTTGGACATATTTTTTCACATAATCTACATCCAACACAATTTTCAATTTGTTCTATATTATTCACCAAACAACCACTCCTAATAAATTATTCTAATGACCTCAATAAATATTCTCTAGAAATATCTCGCTTTATATCTATACAATTATTAATATAATCAAAATCAACATCATCATAACTTATGAAATCCTGATTGCTGCTGCCTATTTTATCTGCATCTATAATTTTAAGCAAAGATATTAATCTTGTTTCCTGTTCTGGATTTGACTTGTAATTTCTTTTGAATAAGTAGAATTTTTTATTCAAAATCAACGAAAATGCTGTTCCATGATATGAATCTGTACAAATGTATTTTGCATTATTTATCAACGCTATAAATTCAAATGGCGATACATATATTTTTTCGAAATTATCATTTGATATTCCCAAATCAATCCATAAAACTTTCATATCAAGTTTTTCTCTCAATTCTTTAATAAATGCTATACTTGAATCAGAAATTTCATCCAAAAAGTAACACAAGATATAATCTCCATATATATTTGGGTTTATTTTTTCAGTTTTTTCTATCCAGTATTTTTTATCAAATAACAAGACTGGATCTAAAACCTGTGTTACTTTTTTATCTATTAACTTTTCGATTAATTTCACACCACTTTCCTCTCTGATTGATAAAGAACCCATTTCTAAAAGATATTTTTTTAATTGTTTTTTATTGTATTTTGGAACCTCAATACCACCAAAACTCGGTGCATAAGCTATTCTTTTTTGTTTTTTTGTAAATCGTAAAAAAAATATTTCACTTAAACTTGGATTTTTAATATTCCAGATTTGATCACTCCCACAAATAAAAAAATCAAATTTATCATCTTCTAACTTGGAAAACTTGAAATTTTTTATTCTAAATTCATGAAAAAGTTCTTTTGTATTTTGAGGTATGCTATATTGATTTTTTTTAGATATTATTTTTTTAATCATTATATTAATACCTGTTATGGGATGTCTAATCATTATCATTATTCTTCTAATGTAAGTAACAATTCTATAAAAAGAACTACATTTATCATGATGGTTCAAATAATCTATTATAAATACTTCATAATTATTAATTCTCAAAAACTCTACTAATGCAAATGCCTGCAATACTGACCCATAATTATATCCTTTATAGTATGTTAATATCCCTATTTTTTTCACTCTACCCCCTCCACAGCATTACATTTAATTAAGTAACTCATTTTGTAAATTGATTTTGATAGAGCAATCCCTATTATAATCCACATGAAACTGTTAATCTTACTTCCAGTAAAAAATCCTGGTTCAACCTGTGCTGACAAAAAAGCACATAAAAAAATTATAAAAACGTCATCTCTAAAAATATCAATATTTCTATACTTTCTCAATCTACAAAAAATAAGATAATTTAATATAATAAAAACTGTTAATCCTATCAATCCAGTGGTTAGTATAATTTGTAAAAACAAATTATGTGCACATATATTTGAATTATTATATACAATATTCCCTAAGCCTTTTCCTAAAAATAAAGTTTTCAAATCTATATTTCTTATTAATCCTAAATATATTTCAATTCTTCCACTACTTAAATCATTTAAATCATATGCATTATTTACACGTAATATTTTTAATAAACTATCTATTACATTTGTGTTATAAACACAAATGAAAGTAGCGGGTATTAAAACAAAAGAAACATTTTTAAAGAACTTTATTTTATTTCTGTTTCTAATTAATAGCATTAATACAAATATAACAATAGTAGACTTTGATACTAAAGCTAACATCGAAAATACAGATAATAATATAAATATCCTAGCTATAATATATTCTTTATATTCAAGTAACATACATATTAATGCTACAAACCATAATCCCAATGCATTACTTTTTCCAAATTGAAGTTCAAACATATTTTTATAAACCTCAACATTAGTATATCCCTTAAAAAAATAGAGCTCTATAAATTTATTTATGGCTTCAAAATTCATAATAGCAGCCATAATTATAAGAGCTACAAATATCTTTTTATTTAAAGATACCACATTAATGTTTATATTGATTAATAATAAAACTACTCCTAAACCAATACTGTAAAAATTCCCCCAAAAAAACTCTTTATTAGCTTGAAAGATACTTAAATATAAAATTACTATGCAAAAAATACTATAGATACATACGATACTATTAATAATAATTTTATTTGTAATAAATTTGTAAAGTAATAATATTAATTGTATTATTATAATAAAAATACTTATTTTTATAGATTCCTTTACAGTAAGCTGTACTATTATTAATGCAAAGCTTAATAGTAATTGTAAATCATCACTTGTAGAGCAAATATCTTTACTTCTCATAACATTCCCCTACTAGCCTTATTGCTTTCAAGTATATATCTTTATATACTTTATTCTCTTGATACTTCTTTTTGTTTATAAACTTATAATAAAACATCTTCTTATTATAAAGACGTATTTGTTTTTTCATAAATTTACTGCTATTCATACCATACTTTTTATAATAGTATAATCTGGACTTTAAACTTTCTTCTATGGCTATAATCTTAGTATTGCTACTTGCTCTTCCTATATGTATAATCCTCTTATCCTTAAAATATTTAATTTTTAACCTTTTATCAAGCATTGAAATTCTTTTTAATAGATCGCATTCTTCCTTATACATAAAAATATTTTCATCAAACATTCCTGCTTTAACAAAGACATCTTTTCTTATAAATATATCTGCACCTGAGATAAACATTTTATTACTAATAAAAATATTCATTTTATTAAAGAACCTTATTAATAAAATATATATTAAACCAATTCTGTCAATAAAATAATATGATAAACTATCAGAAAGATCCTTATTTAATAACTTTAGCCCAAAAAGGCTTAAAAGTGAATCTTCTTTGAATTTGCCCACTGCATATTCAAATATAGGCTCAATTAAAATTGTATCTGCATTTAAAAATAAAAGATACTCTCCTTTAGCCATCCTTACTCCTGCATTATTTCCTGCTCCAAATCCATTCTTCTTACCTCTAATTG
>CAKVFO010000145.1 GCA_934746785.1 uncultured Clostridium sp.
GAGCTTACTCTCTTACATGCATCTTTTAAGTTTTCTTCAACAGCCTTAATGATTGAATTTACTTCATCAGATGTTAAAACTTCTTTATTAGATGCTGTTAAAGCTTCATGAACTGCCTTATTTTCAAGTGGAATTAGAACAGCTAAATCATCTAAATTTTTATTTATTGTGTTTATTATTTCAAATATATCTTTTCTGTTAAGGTATTCCTTGTTCTTAATCATCTTATCCATTTCAACTTTGCAATAGACAAGATTAAACAAGCTCTTGCTTTCAGTTGAATAAGGAATATCTAAACCTAAAGCTTTATAAGAATCAGCTACTGTCTTATCCTTATTAATATTTATGTTGTAAATTGAAAGTCCCTGCTTAACTGCCTCATCTATACCATTTACTCTGTAAGCTGAAATAAGTGATACCATCTTATTTGCAAGAATATCTTCATTAATAACCTTTAAGTTATCTGCATTTACATCAGTTTGTCCAAGATAATTGTAATCTTCTACTGATGCTTCACCTGACAAGACTCTTAAACAAGTCTTCTTAATAGTATCCTTAACTTCATTAACTATTGCATTAGTACCTTCTGCTGTTAAAGTAGATGGTAACATCTTATTAACCTTTGGAATTATTACGCAAAGATCATAATAGTTATTTCTAACATCAGTAATTATCTTGTCTATTTCACTTCTATTTAAGTAAGGAAGCTCTTTAATAGCTTTTTCAATTCTTACCTTAGAAAGAATTAACTTAAATAAGCTTGTCTCTTCTGTTGAATGTTTAATATCATCATATCCAAGTGTCTTAAACTTCTCTTGAACTGACTGGTCAGTATTATTATTGTTAATATAGTAAATTGCAATACCTGCATTAATTGCATCTTCTAATCCAGTTAATCTGTAGCTGCTTGCTAAGGATACCTTATTGCTCTCCTTAATATCATTATTTATTATCATAATATTTTCAGCTGTAACCTTAGATTGTCCAAGATAAATAAAGTCTTCTAAAATTCCCTGGCCTGTTGAAACTCTTGCACATACATTTCTTAAGTTTGTCTTAACCTCTTCAATTAACTTCTTAGTTTCTTCAGCTGTTAAAAGCTTTCCTGTACTTCTTTCACGAGCACTCTTTTCACTATTAATCTTTGGAATGATATTCTTTAAATCTTCGTATTCATCATTTACTTCATTAACAATGTCAACAATTTCTTTTCTAACTAAGTTTCTTCCACCTTCAAGAACTTTCTTAAGTTTAATTTGAGATAATATAAGCATGAACTTGCTACTTTCTTTTGAGTCATAAGTTAATGATAATTTTAAACGTGCAAAGTGGTTAATTAATGATTGATCATTATTATTACTGTTGATATATTGAATTGCAATACCATCTAAAATTGCATCCTCTAATCCTTGTAATCTATAAATACCATCAGGTGCAACTGTATGGTTTTCCTTAATATCTTCATTGATTATAGCAATGTTATTTTCATTAACCTTTGTCATGCCTAAATACTTAAAGTCCTCTAAGTTTCCTTCAGCTCCTCTAATTCTTATGCATACATTCTTAATTTTTTCCTTAACATCACTTTCTATCTTAAGAACATCTTCAGAAGTAAGTTTGTCTCCCTTATTTGTTCTTCTATTCATTTCTTCTATTATCTTAGGAATGATTACTGCTTGGTCTTCAAGGCTTCCATTGACTTCTGTAATGATATTGATTATTTCATTTCTTGTTAAATACTCATCATTTTTAATAGCTTTCTTAATAGTGATAGCATCTCCTATAAGAGTATAAGCACTATTTACCTTAGTATCATAGTTTACTGATTGACCAATTGCAGTATAGTTGCTTGCTGAAGCTCCATAGTTATGATTGTTAATATCAAAAATAGCAATACCTTCCTTTACAGCTTTAGCTAATCCACCAATTCTAAGTTCACTTAACTTTTCTATTGTACGGTTTTCCTTGATATCTGTATTGATAACATCAATATTATCCTTATTAACTCTAATTTCACCTAAAGCTTCGAAGTCACTTACAAGACCTTCCCCCTTTGAAATTCTTGCAATAATATTTTTTCTATTTGAAATAACTCCGTCTATTACTGCCTTTTCAGCTTCTGCTGTTAATACACCATTATTATCAACCTTTGCCTTTTCAACTGCTCTTAAGATTTCAGGTATAATAACCTTCTTATCTTCTTCAGATTTTATTACTTCATCTACAATATTTAGGATTTGTCCTCTATTTAGGTATGCACCATTTTGAAGATCTCTTTCAAGCTTAACTTCACTTCTAATTAATCCAAGTAATGAAGAAGGTTCATTTGAATAAGTTACGCTTCTATTAAGTAATTTATATTCATCAACAGCTGATGTTTCATTACCATTGTTTATTGTAAGTATAGCCTTACCAATAGCTACTGCTTTGTCAACATCTTTTAATCTGTAATCACTCAATTTAATTACAGTACCGTAATCTTCGATATCCTTATTGATAACTTTTATATTATCAACGTTAACTTCCATTTCACCTAATGAATAGAAGTCTTCAACAGTACCTTGGCCTGTGAAAATTCTTCTTGCAACTTGTTTCATGTTGTCTATGATATTGTTTGAAATATTTTCAAGCTCTGAAGCTTCAAGTTCTCTTCCAAGTTGTTTAACAGCTTTTTCAGATTCCTTAACTATTCTGTTTAGAACTACCTTAGCATCCTCTGGTGAAGAGTTTATAGCATCTATAATTGAAATTATTTCTGATTTGAAAAGATTTCTTCCGTTTAATATCTTTCTCTTAAGACTTATTGCTTCTCTAATCATGCTGAACTTACTTCCAGCTGATTCATCATATGCTATAACACTTTTATTTAATATATTGTAATCTTTAACTATATTAACTCCGCCTGATGCAGTTGCAGTTTCTTTACCTTCATTAATTACTTGAACTGAACTATAAAGTTCTAGAATTGAGTTTACTTGTGACTGAATATTAGTTCCGTAAGGATCTACATTATTCTTAATTTCAGTATTGATATAATCGATGTTATATGCATCTACTGATAATATTCCTGCTAATGTGTAATCTTCAAGAGTTGCAATCCCCTTATTAATTCTTCCGTAAGCACCATTTTGAGCTAGAAGAAGTTCTACTTTCTTTCTTGCTTCAAAGTCTGTTAATACATTTGCACCCTTAAGCTTAACACTTAAAAACTTAATATTTTCTTCTGTTAATGTTGAAGATGTTCCAATAACCTTATAATCCTTTTCTGTTCCGTTACCTAGATTAATATTCTTAAGTGCAGCATAAATATTTTGGTGCTTATCAATTACTTCTTGTAATTCCTTAGTAGTTAAAATATTCTTATCTTTTAAATCTGCATTAACATAAAGTCTTATTGAATTATCAACATTCTTTAATCCTAAATTAATGTAATCATTAATAATAGCTGCACCAGTATTTATCTTAGCAAAGGAAGTGTATTGACCTGCCCAGTAAACTACTTGTGCTTCAACATCTTCTATAGTCTTAAGATTTAAGTTTTTAATATTTGCATTAATAAATTGCAAGTTATCTTCAGTTACCTTATTAACGATACCTAATTCTTGATATTCACGTAACTTAGCTGTTCCTGCATTTACCTTAGTTATAATGTTGTAAGTCTTAACTATATCAACAACGGCTTCTACTGCATTACTAACAGCCTTTTCATTTTCTTTAAAGTAACCTTTTCCAGCCATAAATGAATTTACATAATTTAAGTTAGCTTCTGTAACACCGCCAGCCCCTATAGTCTTATAATCTTCTAAAGCAGCATTTCCTTTATCCATCTTTACTAATGCATTGTATTTAGCTACTATTGACTTAATGTTTTCAACAATAATATCTGCTTGATTTAAGTTTTTACCCATTAAGCACTTATTAACAAAAGTGATATTAACATTATCTACATAATCAATAACTTCACTTTGTCCATCTTCTTTAACTCTATTTTCTACTAAGATGTAGTCAGCTAAATAACCTTCACCATTATTGATTCTTTCAATAGCATCAAAAAGTTTAAATGCCTTTTCTGCTTCTCTCTTAACTTCTCCATCATTTTCAAATGCCTTATCCTTTAGATGATAATTGACAAAAGCAATATTATCATCATTAACGCCTTCTATTTCAAGTAAAGCATAATCACCTGCAATAGCTTCTCCTCTAATTATTCTTTCTATTGCATTGTAATGATTTATAGCTACATCTATTACCTTCTTAGCGTCATCAACGCTCTTAAAGTAAATTCCCTTTAATCTTGCATTAATATATTTTAAGTTTTCTGAATTTACATCAGAGATTTCAAGATCTGTGAAGTCACTTAAAAGTGCTTCTCCCATGCTCATTCTTTGAAGTCCCTTAAATTCTCTTACTGCAATTAATACAAAACGCTTAATTGAAGCTTGAGTTGTATAACCCTTACCCTTAATTAAAGGATTAATATAGTTAATATTGTCAGAGTTTACATAAGGTACTTCAACTCTTTCACCAGTTTCCTTATCAACTGCATAGTCAGTTCCAATGATATTCTTGTAATCATCTATAGAAGCTGAACCTTCATTAATTCTGGTTATAGCTCCGAATTCAGAAACTGCTTCATTAACCTTAGCCTGAATGCTTTCTAAATCAGTTGTGTCGTTTCCTCTTAAATATGAGTTAACAAAAATATAATTTTCTTCAGTTACATTCTTAATCTTTAATATTTCATAATCATCTAATCTAGCAGTACCACTATTTATCTTAGCAATGCTTACATAAACATCTGTACAGCTTGCAATGAATCTTTGGATTTCATCTTTAATCTTTTGATGATTAACTGTTTCATTAATTGTTCCATCAATGTTGAATACAACTTGATTTTCAAAAATCTTTTTATTGATATAAGCTATATTGGTAGTATTAACATCAACTAAATCAAGGGCCTTATAATCTGAAACTTCTGATGCAGCCTGGTTAATTTTTTCAATTAGATAATATTCATTAGCTGCTTTTAAAACTGTGTTTCTAAGGGTTATAAGATTTATGCTTGGATTATCTTTAATAAAGCTGTTAACATACTTAAGATTCTTTTCTGTTAATCCTTCTGCTTTAATTTCTTCATAATCCTTTAATGTTCCATTACCATCATTTATTTTTACTGTTATATCATAAAGATAATTTGCCCTGTCTACTGCTGTTTGAATTTCTTCAGCATTCTTTAAGTCCTTATCCTTGATTTCAGCATTTATAAAGTTTAAGTTCTTATATTCAACTCCAGAAATCTTGAAACGTTCATAATCTGCAAGGCTTGCATTACCACCGTTTATTTTTTGAAGAGAAACCACAAAATTTAATACTTCATTTACCTTATCTTTAACACCTTCAATAGTTGTATACTTACTTCCTGCTAACTTCTCGTTAACATAATCAAGCTGAGCCTTAGGTACATTATCAATACCTAATAATCTAAAATCATCTGCTGAAGCTGCTCCATTATTAGCTCTTGTTAAAGCTTCATAAACCTTAACAGCATAGGCCATCTTATCAGACATACCCTTTATGCTATAAGTTTTACATCCCTTTAAGTAGTAATTAGCAAAGTTAACATTCTCACTTGTTATAGCTGAGTTTCTATCTATTAAAGTAAAATCTTCAATTGTTGCATTTCCTTCATTTACTTTAACTATTGATTCATAAACCTTTAATAAAGCATTTACTGCATTTTGAACTTCAAATTCATTAGCTGGGTTAGTTCCCTTAAGACCTTCATTCATGAATTTAAGATTTTCATCTGTGACTCCTGAAATCTCTAACTGCTTAAAGTCTACTAATTTAGCAGTACCTTGGTTAATGCTGTTTAAAGATTCATTACGTCCAATAACTACCTTTATAATTTCTTGCACATTAAACTTAGTATATGATTTATAATCTTTAAGCTGATTCTTAACAGCTAAATTAACTTTATTTAAATTATCACGATCAACACCAGTGGCTCCAATTAATGTATAATCCTCAATAGCAGCCTCTCCATTATTAATTCTTACATAGGAATCATAAAGGCTCTTAGCTGATTTAATCTTATCTTTAAGACCACTTACAGTGTAATCAAAACTTCTCTTCATTTCTGAGTTGATAAATTCAACGTTAGATTCATTAACTTCATCTGCTTCAATATATTCATAATCCTCTACAGAAGCTATTCCGTTATTAATTCTCTTTAAAGTATCAAAAAGATCTACAGCTTTATAAACTTCATCTTGAACAGCTTTAATAGAATCGTAAGTTTTACCCTTAAGTCTTTCAGTTACAAAAGCTAAGTTTTCTTCAGTTACACCCTTAATTCCAAGAGCACTTATATCATTAAGGCTTGCTTCACCTTTTTCTATTTTAACCACCTTATCATTTAATAGATATTTTAAAGTCATTTCAACAGAATTTTTTACTTGAGATAATTCAGTATAATTCTTTCCAACAATCTTAGCATTAACTGCATCTATATTGTCTGCTGTTACCCCTTCAATACCTAACTTCTTGAAATCGCTAAGAGAACCTTCACCTGAACATAAAACTTTAATAGTTTTTAATACTTCATTCTGCTCATCAACTGCAGCTTGAATTTGTTCTACAGTTTCAAAGTTATGTCCCTTTATAGCATTAGCTATAAAATCAAAATTAGTTGCATCAATATTATTAATCTTTAAAGTCTGGAAATCTTCAAGATAAGCATCTCCACTATTGATTACTGCAATTGCTTGAAGTTTAGCAAGTTCTGACTGAACAATTTCATTAACTTCTGCAATAGTTAACTCTCTTCCAAGATCAACAGACTTAATATTAACTAAGCTGTTAATTGGTCTAAGAATATTGGCTTTAACACCTTCTATTCCAAACTCTTTGTAATCAGTAAGGGAAGCAACCCCTTGGCTTATATTACTTTTAGCTTGGTTTATAGCATCAACCTTTGCCTGAACTTCTTTAGAACGATAGAAAGTCTTATCCTTCAATAATGTACAGATATCTTCGAAGTTGCTGTCATCTACATTTTCAATGTTAGCATCATAAAAATCTTCTTTGTAAGCATATTCTTCATTAATGTTTGACATTAATATGTAAACATAAACAGCATCTTTTGCTGCATTTACAACTTCTCTTTGTGTTAAATCTGCACCTTTATCCTTCTTTTCTAGTTTGACAGCTTCATTTAAACTGCTTATCATGTGTTTTTTAGCTTCAGTAATTCTTAATGTACGGTAATCTTGGTATTCACCTTTTCCTGCATTAATATTAGCAACTGCTTCTGCTGGTGTTTGATCCTCACCTTTGTAAGTAGATGCTGCATAGTCATCTCTTGCTATAACAATTCTTTGAACCTTTTGAGTTTCTTTAGTATTTTCTGCTTCATTTGTCTGCTTTACAGTTTCATTATTTTTAGAAACTTCATTACCCTGCTGTAATAATGGTTTTTCTTTATCCAATTCATCAGCTTTTACCTCTAGCTGGTTTCCCATGTTTAAAGATAATACTGTTCCCATCATAATCAGCATGCTCTTTATTTTTTTCTTATTCATAGAATCCCCTCCACCTTTATATTACCACAAATTGTTTGAATATTCATTATTTTACTATATTGTTTCTTAAAGTCTTACCAAATAATATTTTTTCTGTATTTTAGTTTATTTATAAAGGCTTAAAATTCTGCTTTATGCCTTTAAAGAAGCCATTCTTGAAAGTTTTTCCTTTTATTTATTGAAAAACTTTTGAAATATTTTAGGTTGTATATCTTACATTTTAAGTAATCATCCCTTGTTTTTGTAATTATTATGTATTATAATTTCTTAGCATAATCAATTCTGTGTGAAGCTTAATGAAATTGCAGGTTCATTAGCAAAGTTTCTGACTGGATTTTTTATAGGATTAATAAAGGAAAAAGAGCCAATGCTTCTTTACTTGGAAACATTGACTATTTTTCTTCCATTCTAATGATGAGAAACTACTTTATTAATCCTAAATTTTCACTTCATCTATTTAATTATATTTATCATAATATCCTTTATCAAATACAAGTACTCCTTCTGGTTTTTGTGATGGTTCATCTACTGCATCTGGTACAGATAAAGCAATTCCATATTTAAATGATATAAAACCTGTGGCACCAATATTTAAATCCTTATCCATTTTAAGAAAATATTCCTCTACATCTATATAAGGCATTTTCAATATATTCATCCCATTAAATATAACAATGGCAGAACTGAAGAATTCTATAGCTTCACAAATCCCTGGATTTTTATAATAAACGAAAAAATCTTTATAAGCATCTGTCTGGTATTCAT
>CAKVFO010000146.1 GCA_934746785.1 uncultured Clostridium sp.
GCTCTATACTGTATCCTATATAATATTTATTCTTTTATCATGATGAAGAGGTTTAGGGAAAAAAAGAAAAGTAAAATTATTAATAGTTTTTAACCAAAGTCAAGCTGCTAAAATTTCATTCCACTCCATATAAAGTATTTGTAATACCTATTATTAATGTTAAAACTTCATTATAGTTATATCTGATTCTATTCCAACCCATGAACTAAATAATTTATCATTTACTATCACTTTTCTACAAAAATAATATTTCCAATCTCCGTCTTATCTATATAGCTATAGAATTCAGAATCAAATTCTAAATTATCTTCTACCTTATCAAAAGTCGGTTCAATCAAACGAGTTTTACTACATAAATTATTTAATATATTATTCTTATCATAAATATAATCATACTGACTAAGTTCTTTTGCACAATCTTCCACTATAGTTAGTTCTTTTATTTATTTAGGAGTAAAGTCATGTTTTATATTTTGATTGCAATATTTGCAGCTAGGAAGCATATTATCTAAGCAATAAGCTATATAAGGAAATTTACCTTCTGGTAAAAAGTGTTCAACATCCATATCATAATCTGTAATTTTCTTACCACAATATGCACAACATCCATGTGTTAAACCTAATAAATATTTTCTGAAAACTCTTTCTCCGTTTTCTTTTACAGTATTCCACCTAGGTTTTACCTTATTATTTTCATCTAACACATCACTATACATTTTCTTTTTATACTCATCATCAGCAAGTTTGTTAGGCATAGTAACTAAACTTCTATCATAGCTTTTCACTCAATCAACCCCTTTAGTCTATCCAATACACTTCTTCTTGGATTTCCTTCAGGAACACTTCTTATTAGTTCATCATATAACTCAATAGCTTCTCTCTTACATTCTTCATCTTTATTATAAGTATATTTTTTGACTAATCCACTAAAAACTCTAAGCCTATCTTCTAAAGTTTCTCCTGATTTATTTGAATCTTTATTAACTCTTTCTTTAATTCCAAATACATTCCTTAAAATATCAGCCATATACCATTCTTTTGGATTTCCTACTTTATGATATACTGTTCTTCCATCTTCTCTAATAAGTTCTATAGCTTCATCTTCAAGAGTAGATCCTACTATCATCGGTGAATGTGTCGTAACAATAAACTGAACACTTGGAAAGATGTCTTTTAAACCATTTAGAATCTTCTGCTGCCATCTTGGATGTAGATGAACTTCAATTTCATCAATTAAAACTATTCCTGGAGTTTTATCTAAGATATCTTCTCCTAAGTTTGGATTTAAAATAGCCATTCTATAAGCTATATCTGAAACTATACCTATTACATCTTGATAACCATCGCTCAAATATGAAATTGGTACAATTTCACCATTATGAAAAGCTACTAAAATTTCACCTTCTGAGTACCTTAAATCAGTTACTACATTCTCTTCATACTCTGTTAAAATTATAAGCATTCTTTTAATTGCATCTTCAACAGCTCTCAATGCTGGTATTTTTATTCCTGCTTCAAATTCTCTAAACTTCATTTTTCTATACCAATTAACAAAGAACTTATAGTTAGATGCTGACTTTAAACAATCTCTATAACCAAAAAATCTTGATATCTTTTCAGTTTTCTCAAGGACATTCATATCTTTAACAAAGTTTGCTACTCTTCCTACACCATGATAAGAAAATACAGGTAGAATAACCTTCCTATTTTCTTCCTTACTTCTAATATCATCAACTATTTACCTTACTACAGTTGTTACCACACTTGAATCTTTGGTAGTAGTTCTTCCATTTTCTAATGATGCCTTTGTTCTAGACCATTCTATATCTTGATTAATAAACCTGCTTTTAAATAATACTTGTGTAGGTAAATAATCATTTCTAACTGGCATATAATCTACCTCTTCTATAGAAAACCTAACATCCTTCTTATAAATATTTTTGCTATCTGTAATTTCATCTATACCGCTTAAAAATGCACCAATACCAGTAGCTACCCCTTCTAATACAGAAGTTTTACCACAACCATTTTTTCCTATCAGTACATTCATTTTATTATTAAACTTAAACTTTTCATCCTTAAATCTACGATAATCTTTAAATGATACTTCATTAATTTTAAATTCTACTATCACGTCAGATAAAAAAGTATCTCTTAATCCAATGATCAAATTAAAAAGTCTCTTTAATTCACTTTCCTCTTCTAAGCTTATATAAAAACTTTTCTGAGGAATATTTTCCTTCCAGTACTTATCGAAGTAACTTTTATCTTGAATTAGTTTATAGCCTTTTGTTTTGAATCTATTTATCTTAACCAGAAGCTGTTCATCTGATAGTTTTTTAAATTCTAAACTACATATTCCATTATTCTTATAAATTACATCTATGTCACTTTCATTTCTTGCATTAAATTTTAGTTCTATATCATTACTATCTATTGATTTCTTAAAGGCTTCTAATTTTTTAATTAATTCCTTATTTATATCCTCTTCTTCAAAAAAGAAAAAAAACATTAACCTTCCTCCACATTAACTTAATATTTTATAATTCATTGCCACCTTTACTTATTTTTATACTATATTAATTGATTATATCATATATAAAAATATCCTGACACAAAAACGTGTCAGGATATACTTTAGTATTTAAGCCTTTCACCTTTATTGCTACAACGCTGTGAAGTGCTCCTGAATACCAAGTTTAGATGCAAGAGGTGCTAGTCCATGGGCATAAGCTGAACCTGTTGCTACATATCCTTTTACACCTTTAAGTTTTTCTCTAAGTTCTTTAAGTTTTGGGGCAATTCTCTTATGTTCTCTTTCAATAAATTCTTCTGCAAGCTGCTCTCTATTAGTAACTCTTCCTATTTCACGAATCCACTCATCAGTACCATGGAAACCATAAGGCATTGGGGCTTTAATTGTTGCAAGGTCTACTACATAGTTAACTCTTAAATTAAGGTTCTTAAGAAGGGGCGTAAATTAAATCCTTCACATTGAAGAGGAATAACAGGTATACCTATCTTTTCTTCCATCTTTTTGGAAATACTTTCAATATCTTCACCTATAATACAAGTAGCGCAGGAAGTTCCTATAAATACTGCCTTAGGATTATATCTTTCATAGGCATCTAAAATAGACTGTTCTAGCTTTTTAGATGCACCAAATACCATATCACTTTCTTGAAGATTAGTATTTATAATTCTTATATTTTCTACAGGATGGTTTCTATTTGAAAGACCATTTCTATATATAGAGTTATAAGGTACCTGTCCAAGCTATTACGGTTCCAATTCTCTGTTCTCTTTTTTCAACCTGTGGTAAATCTAAATTTATCTTTTTCGCCATATTTACCTCTCCTTTTTAGTTTAATTTTGCATTTAATATCCAAACATACTTATTAAGCTGCACAAAACTAACATTGAATCCCTGCACTTCAAAGATATCCTTTAATTCTTCCTTTGTTGATGTAAATTCTTTTCTTAGTTCTTCTGCTAAAACATTTTCATTTCTATCTTCAAGCTCCTTTATAATATCTAGCCTTACTTTGTCATTTTCAAAAATAGTGTCAGCAATTACAACAGTACCTTTATCCTTTAATTTAAGTTTAAATAACTCTGCTGCTTCCATTTTTTCTAAAGGAGTTAAATTGTGAAATGCAAGAGAACTTATAATTCCATCTACAGATTTGTTGTCAATTGGCAGGTCAAGAAATGTACCACTTAAGAATTCAAGATGAGGATATTTTCCTTTTGCAATATTCCTAGTTTTTAGATTTGGTTCGATTCCAACAGCATCATATCCAAACTCATTAGCAATTTTAGTAAGGTTACCAGTACCAGAGCCTATATCTATTATCTCAGCTCCTTCAAATTTAGAAACCTGTTTAACTGTTTCATTTAATACTTCTTTATAGTTTTTATATAACTCACTTAAATCACCGTTTTCCATAGAAACAACTTCATCATATTTTTCAGCATAATCATCAAATAACACATTAAATCTGAAGTCACTTAACTTTAAATTAAAGTCATAAAGATTCTGGCTGAAGTATCTATCACTTCCATCTGGAAGAACAACTACTATGTTAGTATCACCCTTTGATTTATAAGCTTGTTTAACAGCAGCAGCTACAGCTTCACCAGAAGATGAACCAGCTAGTATTCCTTCTTTTTTAGATAAGAGCCTTACATAATACATAGCTTCATCATCTGCTATTTTTTCTACTTCATCTACAAGATCTCTATTAAAAACGTTTGGTATAAAGTGATTGCCTATGCCTTCTACTTTGTAACTGCCTGATTCCCCGCCTCCTAAAATTGAGCCATAAGGATCAGCTAAAACTATTTTTATATTAGGGTTTTGTTCCTTTAAATACTCAGCAATTCCTGTAATAGTACCTCCAGAACCTGCACCTGCAACTAAGATATCTACCTTTCCATCTAGTGCATCATAAATTTCCTTTCCTGTTTTTCTATGAGCATGAATGTTAGCTTCATTATCAAACTGTCTTGCCATAAATGAATTTTCAGTTTCGTCTAAAAGTTTCTTGGCTCTTTCAACAGCTCCCTCTATACCATCTTCAGAAGGTGTAATTATAAGTTCAGCTCCTAAAGCTCTCATTAAAGTCTGCTTCTCTATAGAAAACTTCTCAGGAATTACAATTTTTAATTTATAACCTTTTTCAAAAGCTGCCATAGCAAGGCCTATTCCTGTATTCCCTGCTGTGGCTTCTATTATTGTATAGCCTTTCTTAAGTTCACCTTTTTCTTCAGCTTCTTTTATTATTTCAAGACCAACTCTATCTTTAATGCTTCCTCCTGGATTTAAATACTCAAGCTTTGCAAAGATATTGATGTTTTTGTCTGGTGAAATATGATTAAGCTTTAAAAGAGGAGTATTACCTACAAGACTTCTTATATCATCAATATATTTCATAATTTTCACCTACCTTAAGCTTTTATTAAACGCATTTTCTATGTCATGGATTAAATCATCACTATTTTCTATTCCTACAGATAATCTAAGTAAACTGTCTACAATACCAGTTTTTTGTCTAAGTTCATAAGGAATTGCTGCATGAGTCATGCTGGCAGGATGGCAGATAAGTGATTCAACGCCTCCAAGGCTTTCAGCTAAAGTTATAAGTTTTAACGACTTAACAAACTCTTTGTAATCAACTTTTTCATTAACTACAAAGGAAATCATTCCTCCAAAACCTGCTGCCTGTTTAACATGGGTTTCATAGCCTTTAGAGTCCTTAAGACCTGGATAATAGATTTTATCAACATAAGGACTCTTACTTAAATAATCAGCTATTTTCTTAGCATTTTCCTCGTGTCGGTCAAGCCTTACACCTAAAGTTTTAATACCTTGAAGCAATATAAAAGAATCAAATGGTCCAAGTACTCCTCCAGTTGAATTTTGAATAAATTGAATTTTTTCATAAAGATCCTTTTCCTTAACAGCAATTAGACCTGCAACAACATTACTATGGCCTCCTAAATATTTAGTTGCACTATGAAGAACTATATCAGCTCCAAAGTTTAAAGGCTTTTGGAAATATGGTGACATAAAGGTATTATCCACAATGGTTAAAGCATTGTATTTTTTAGCTAATCTGCTTACCTCTTCAATGTCTGTAATATCCATTAAAGGATTAGTTGGTGTTTCAATATAAACAGCCTTAATTTCCTCTCTTTCTAAAATCGCTTTTATATTGTTAATATCAGAAACATCTACAGTTTCATATTTTAAATTGAAATTCTTAAATACCTTATCAATTACTCTAAAAGTACCTCCATAAAGATTATCAGGAATAATTATCTTATCATTACTTTTAAATAAAGATAAAATTGCTGTTATAGCTGCCATACCACTTCCAAAAGCAAGTCCATATTTGCCATCTTCAAGAAGAGCTATAGTTTTTTCTAAAGCTTCCCTTGTTGGATTGCCTGTTCTTGAATATTCATATTTAAAGTCTCCTAATGCTTTTTGTTTATAGGTTGAAGTTTGATATATAGGTACATTAACTGAACCTGTAAATTCATCTCCTTCAACTGCTCCATGTACTAATAATGATTCTATTTTCATAATTTAGACCTCCTAAATTCCTTTAAATGCACTTTCAATATCTTCAATTAAATCTTGTATATTCTCTGTTCCTATTGATAACCTTATGGCATTTTTAGTTACTCCTGCCTTTATCTGATCCTCATCTGATAACTGCTGATGGGTAGTTGATGCTGGATGAATAACTAAAGATTTAGAATCACCAACATTAGCTAAGTCTGAGAAAATTTCTAGATTATCTATAAACTTGCGGGCTTTTTCTTCTCCTCCTTTTATTCCAAAGGATAAAATTGCTCCTGCCCCTTTTTCTAGATATTTTTCTGCTAAATCATAATATTTATTATTCTTTAATCCTGGGTAGTTAACCCATTCTACATTTTCATTTTCACTTAAGTACTCAGCAATCTTTTTAGCATTTTCCACATGTCTTTCCATTCTTAAAGATAAGGTTTCAAGACCCTGTAAAAGTAAGAATGCATTGAAAGGACTAAGGGATGCACCTGTATCTCTAAGAATCTGAACTCTTGCTTTAGTAATGTAAGCTGCTTCTTTAAAGGTTTTAGTAAAACTTACATTATTATAAGTAGGATCTTCTTCGACTAAAGACTTAAACTTATCATTTTGAGTCCAGTCAAACTTACCACTATCAACTAAAATGCCTCCAATTACAGTTCCATGCCCCCCAATAAATTTAGTAGCTGAGTGAACGACAATATCTGCTCCATAATCAAAAGGTCTTAAAAGATATGGAGTAGCAAAAGTATTATCCACAATTAAAGGAATACCATGTTTATGAGCAATATCTGATACTGCCTTAATATCAATAATATTAATTCCTGGATTACCAATAGACTCTATATATAAAGCCTTAGTCTTTTCTGTAATTGATTTTTCAAAATTACTTACATCATCACCATCTACAAAGGTAGTTTTAATTCCATACTTTGATTTAAAAGTATTTTGAAAAAGGTTATAAGTTCCACCATAAATTGTTGATGATGATACAATTTCATCTCCAGTACCAGCTAAAGTAATAATAGCTGCTGTAATTGCTGCTATTCCACTGCCAAAGCCAACTGCATCAATACCACCTTCAAGTTCGGCAACTCTCTTTTCAAAGACAGTATTAGTTGGATTTCCTATTCTTGAATAGGTATAGCCTTCACCTTCTAATGAAAATAGTTTTTCAGCTTCATCTGAAGAATCAAATACAAAGGAAGTTGACGCATATATTGGTACTGCCCTGCTCTTTGTTTCTTTATCTATTACTTGTCCTGAATGTAATTGTTTTGTTTCAAATCTATATTCTTTACTCAAATTTTATTCCCCCTAACTCTTTTTTAACCATGTGAAAAAGTTTCAACAACTTCTTTGTCATATAATAATTTGTGAAGATCTTGTCCTTTACCAGGAATACCACATGCATCTGCACGGCAGTGTTTGCAGTGTCTAAATACATCTAAATACTGTCCTGCTTTCATTCTTACCTCTTCAAGAAGTTCACAAGTTGGTGCTTTTAAATCAGCCATTTCATTTTGAGGTATGAGAGGAATTATATTTAAAATAGAAGCTCCAAGTTCCTTAGTAACCCTTGCAATTTCTGGGATATGCTTATCATTAACTCCAGGAATTAAAACACTATTTATTTTTACTATTACCCCCAATTCACTTACTCTTTTAATACCCTTTAGCTGAGCTTCAATAAGCTTTTCAGCTCCTTCTCTTCCTTCTAATCTTTTGCTATTTTCATCTATAATAAAAGATATAATATTCTTTTGAATATCTGGATTTATAGCATTAACTGTTACTGTTAAAGTTTTAACTCCAGCTTGTGAAATTCTTTCAGCCTTTTCATAAAGCTTTAAACCATTAGTGCTTAAGCAGAATACAAGGTCTGGAAACTCCTTCTTTAAAAGTTCAAAAGTTCTTATAGCATAATCTGTAGCCAAAGTATCTCCAGGTCCTGCAATGCCACAAACCTTTATTTCAGGACAAAGCTTAAGTGCCTTTCTAACTGTTTCAACAGTTTCTTCAGGTTTAAGTAAAAGAGAACTTACTCCAGGTCTAATTTCAGATTTATTAAAACCTCTTTTGCAGAATTTGCATTGTATGTTACAAGTTGGACTTACAGGAAGATGAATTCTTCCATATTTAAAGTGAGCTTCTCCTCCAAGGCAAGGATGTACTTTTGATAAGTGCTGAAAATTTGTGTCTTTATGATGTCTTAAATTTTTTGGATCTTTTATTAATGTTATTCCCCCCATATTC
>CAKVFO010000147.1 GCA_934746785.1 uncultured Clostridium sp.
CCTTAATAGATCCCCTGCTTTCAATTAAAGTATCTCTAATGTAATCTCTTCTTTCCATTATTTCTTCTTTAAGAATAATTAAATTTTCAATGATTTCGTTTGTATCATTGCCATAAAAACTTAAAGAATCTCCTTCATTTAAAGATGATAAAGCAAAGGACTCTGAATCATATACATATATTTCAGTATTATTACAGCTTTCCTTAACAGCTCTAGAAATAACCTTCATTAAGTTACTCTTTCCACTAGCTGTTTCACCAATAATAGGATAGAAATTAACTTCATCTAAATCAATTGAGATATATTCAAATTCATTTACATCAATTCCTATATAAATATTATTAATTCCTTCTGTAACTGGTTTATTCTTTGTATACTTTTCAATAGATAAAATGTCTGGAATCATAGGAATTTCAGCAGCATTTCTGCCATTCCATTCAGTATTAATATCTTGAATCAATTCTTTAATACGGGTTGCTCTTTCACCTTCGTTTTTTCCCTCAATAGGAAGAGCTGTTTGGAATTCACATACTTCATCTAATTTAACTAATCCACGTCCTTCATTTACACATGGTTTAATTTCTATTCTTCCAAAGATACTTCCATATTCACTATCATCAACACAATTTAAAGCAATACTTGTCTTAATATTTGAACTTATCTTGTATCTTATATCAGAAGTATTGCTTCCTGTAATAATAAAGCTTATACCTAAATTCGCACCATCTCTTGTAAATCTAGTTATGTACTCTTCATAATCTTCATAAAGTTCTAAAAAGGCTGCAAAGTTATCTATGATTACAGCAATATGTGGAAGTTTGTCTTGCTTTAAATCATTATAAGCACCTAAATTACTTACTCCAGCCTCTGATAAAAGTCTCTTTCTCTTAATAATTTCCTTATCAATAAACTTAATGAAATTTTTTAGAAGTTCTTCTTCATCAGCAGTAACAACACCTCCAACATGAGGAGACTTTTCATACATCTTAAGTATTCTTGTACCAAAGTCTAACATATATATATTAATTTCTTCTGGAGTATAAGTCTTCATCATTGAAGTAACAATAGTTTGAATAAAGGTTGTTTTACCTACTCCTGGTGAACCTATAATAAGCATATGACCATCTTTACTTAAATTGATACTTAAGTTATCTTGAATCTGCATTTTAGGATTATCAAAGATTCCTATAACAGGATTAATATCCTTTTTATCTTCAAACCATTTTTCCTTATTAAATGTTCCTATAATTTCGTCAAGATATATTGTCTCCTTAAGTGGAGGCATCCAAGGCCCATTAAGTCTTTTAATATTATTTTCCTCTGCTACTTCTTCAATATAGTTTATAACTGCATCAAGCTGTGTTCCTAAAACCTTCTTACTGCTATCTTCCTTAGATGAATAAAGTTCTCTTCTGCTTCCATCAATTAAAACTTCATCTATTTCAATTTCCTTCTTGCTTATATCATTATTTTCATATTTTTTAGCACCACTCCAAGCAGATTGAAATAATTCAAAAACTTCATTATTACCAACTTGAAAATATGCCCTTCCTGCTTCCACTATATTGGCTGCTAAAGGTGTTTTAATCATCTCATTACTATCATCTGTATCTTGTACCTTTAAACAAAGCTTAAACTTTGAGTTACTCCAAATCTGATCATCTACTACACCTGAAGGTTTTTGTGTAGCTAATATTAAATGCACTCCTAAGCTTCGTCCTATTCTGGCTGTACTTACAAGTTCTGTCATAAACTCAGGCTGATCATTTTTAAGTTCAGCAAATTCGTCTGCAATCATGATTAAATGTGGCAGTGGCTCAACTGCCTTACCTTCTTTAAAAAGTTTGATATATGAATCAATGTGATTAACATTATATTCAGCAAAGATTCTTTGTCGCCTTTTAAGCTCACTTTTTATAGAAACTAAAGCTCTATTTATCTGATTACCATCTAAGTTTGTAATTGTTCCTACTAAATGTGGTAAAGATGCAAACTGATTTGCCATTCCTCCACCTTTATAGTCAATGATAATTATACTTACATCATATGGGTGATAATTTATAGCTAAAGATGCTATATATGTCTGTAAAATTTCACTCTTTCCAGACCCAGTTGTGCCTGCTACTAATCCATGAGGTCCATGGAATTTTTCATGAAGATTTAAATAAACAACTTCATTACCTGCCCTTACCCCTAAAGGAACTGCCATAGATTCATATACCTTATTACTATTCCAATTTGTAATTATGGGAAGCTCATTTTCTTTATTAATTCCATATAAATCAAACAATGTGAAATAACTAGTAAGCTGTCCCTGAGTAAATGAGTTCTTTACATATATAGGAGACATCTTTCTTGCAAAACCTTCACATACTTCATCTGAAATAGGATTAAAAGTAATATCTTTAACATAGTTTGCATCTAAAACATCAATATATTTAGCATTGTGATTATCTATGACTTCTATTACCTTTTTACTTTCCTTAGGAATAAGTCCTAAATCATCATATACAAATATACCTGTAGCTCCATACTGCTCAGTTGATTCTAAAATCCCCATTACAGGCTCATTCTCTATTAAATCCTTATCAGCAATAAATACAACATAATAAGGAGAATATATCTTCTTTTCATGTTTGTTATCTTCATCTTTTCTATTCTTTATTTCATCATATAACTGATTTAATACATTATGAGCTGATTCTTTTGTATTTCCGATATATCTAAATTCCTTTTTATTACTCCATGTATGAGGAATCCATTTTAACCATTCCCATTTTTCCTCTTCTTCCTTAGGATAAATAGCTGCAATCTTGACTTCTTCATAAAAATGAAGTGTACTAATCTTAATAACAAGATTCTTAACAAGTTCAATTACATTATCTCTATCACCATAAATACCTACAGGAAGTTCTTCTGTCAAGTTAATACATATAGGTACATCTTCCATCTTCCCATAAATCTCTTTAAGCTTTCTAGGATCATCCTTTAATTTATCCTTATCAATTTCAACTGTTTCATCTTGAACAGTAATATCAAAAGTTAAATCTCCCATACCTCTTCCAAGAGAAATATTTAAAAAATCATCATGGGCTGGAGTTCTTTCCCAAAGTCTTCTATTGAAGTTTTCTAAGAAAGATATACATTCCTCTGTATCAGGATTGTTATTTCTTATGCTCTCCATAAGAAGTTTTCTCTTTTCTACAATCTGTAATTCCTTCTTTTTAACATATTCTTTATATCTTTTATATCTTTTATATTGATTTTTCTTTCTATGATAAGACTCCATAAAATATGCTAAAAGAGCTACAAACACAGCTAAACCTGTAGTGGCAACTGTACTAATTATTGAGCCCCCTCCTGAGTTATTAGCTGATGAAACAGCAATTGTAATTACAACAGTACCTACAAGAGGTAAAATAGTAATTAACAAATTACCTCCTCCATCCTTCTTCTCTTTATTGGGAGGTTCATCAATAATTATATCTTCTTGAGATATCCCTTTTAAAAGTCTTGGGGATCTATAAAAACATGGATAGCTTGAAGGGGACTCTTCCTTAATAATAATTTCTTCAAGTTTATTTAAACTTATTTTTTTATTATTTTTAGACATATACATCTTAGTTGTTTTATATAAAAATTTGTATCCGCATAAAATAATAAAATCATTATCCTTAATTTTAATTTTACCTTCTACCTTTACTCCATTTAGATACAGCCCATATCTGCTTTTTAAATCAATTAGATAATCTCCATCACTATCCTTATTTATTTCTGCATAATTCTTATCAAGTTCATCATCATCAATAATTATGTTATTATTGCTACCTCTCCCAAACTTAATTTTCTTCAAGTTTTCAATAGATACAACTCTATCAAAATCTTCATATTCTACTATATAATCTAGAAAGTAATCAATTTTAAAAAGCTCATTCTTTGTTTCTATATCTTTTATAGTTATCTTATCTCCATTTGATATAATTCTTCTTGGCACCTTGATACCATTAACTACACAATATGTATTTTCTCCATCAGATATCTGCCAAGACTCATTAATCTTTTTAAATTCCACATTAAATCTTTTGTTTAAATCTAATTGAAGACTAATATTGGATTTTTTTGAATTTCCTAAATATAACAATTCTGTATCAAACTCATCAATATTGATTTCCTTATAAAAGTCTTCGTTATGTACAATTAAAACATTATTAAAGTTCTTCTTCATTTGCATTATATTTCCCTCTCTTAAAGCAATGTAATCCTTGTTCCATCACAAACATTAAATTTTTTCAAATTATCATTTCCCTTTAAAAATCCAATTGGATTCTCAATCTTCATATAATATCCAGAAATATTTATGTTCATTTCTTCTAGATTTAAGGATTTCTTAAGAGCTACACTTATTTCCTTAACACTTATATCTATCGGTATTTGTAAATCTTTTCTTATACCACTGCCTTCAACCATAACTGTGACAATTGCGTTATCCAAAACTTTCCCACCATTCTTTATAACATTAATTCTTGTACTATTTCATCCAAGTTTTCTTCAAACTCTTTAACTCTTCCTATTATATTTTTTAAATTTCCTGTCTTATCAATTGATTTATAATAAGGAATAATTTTTATTATAGGAAGTAAATTTTTACTTATTATTTCTGGTATTACTTTTTCAAAAGTTTTATCATACTTATTCATAATAAATTTAAAGTTATTAATATCATCAAATTGTTTAAGCATTTCATCTGTTTTATAAGCAGATAAAGCATCCTGTCCTATTATTTCAAATACAATTTCAGACCTTTTTAATAAGTAGTAGTATTTACTTGAAAAACATCCTGGAAGTTCACAAAAGACAAAATCATAATATTTTTTCTCTGTAATTTTTTCAATAAGTTCCCTTATATCTTCTGTAGACATTTCTTCTATATCTAAAATACTATCTATCCGAGATAAATAATATAAAGACATATCATCATATACAGAAACTGCCTTATCAAAAACTTCGCTTATATTTTCCTCTCTTTGTTTAATACTTAAAATCACATCTGAAAAATTAATCTTTCTATTTTTACTTCTTAAATAAAAATCTATAGATTGGCTTTCTTCAAAACTTATATATAAAACCTTTGCTCCTTTTAAAGCTGTTTTTTCTGCTATAGATAAAGATAGGGATGTTGTTCCTATACCTCCTATTGGTGAATAGAAAGATATAACTCTAGTTTCCTTTTCATTTATGTTTTTAGTATTTTCACATATATCAATTATCTTCTTACAAATAGATTTTACTGATTGATATTTCTTTATTGCTAAAACTTCTGTTTTATCTGTAATATTATTGCTTAACAATATTACATTACTATCTCTTAAATACTTCTTTGAATCTTCATAAAAACCTTCAGATGATACAATAAGATCTATTTTAGAATTATTTTTCAAAGCAGATTCTAAAAATTCTTTTTTAGATATAGAAACAGCATTAATCTCTTTACTATATTCCTGCATAATATAATTAACTAAATTATTTAGATAGAACTCATCTTCATCTAAAAAAAGCAGATTATATCTCCTCATTACATTCTTCTCCTTGGTTTAGATTTTTATCAATAACTATATTAAATATAGTTATAAATATGATAGCTATTACTAAAATTATAATTACTCCAGTTTTATTATCAGAATCTAAAACTACTGCGATTCCTACTAAGACTATAAATATAAAAACCTGAATCTTCAATAAACTTTTAATTTTCCTAGTTTCATTTAATGCTTTATCATATTCTTGTAATTCTTTAAATTCCTTATACTGAATATAGTCATCATCCTCTTCATCCTCCAAATCACTTTCAGAAAAACCTTCAAAAACATCATAGTTTTCATCTATAACACTAGCATATGTTATCCTCTTTATTTTCTTTTCTTTTTCTAAAGCTGATTCTTCTTTTGTACTGTCCTCTTCTAAAACATCTTCCTTAATATTTTCATGTTTTTTCTTAGAACCGTATAATCTTTCTTCAAGATTTTCATGAGAATTTAACTTTTCATATTCTAAAAAAAGCCTTTCTATTCTATACAAAGTATTATTTCTGCTTATTAATCCTGTTATAAGTTTGCGTTCTATTATTGATAATTGACTTTTATATCTTCCTGCATCGCTAAAAATATCCTCAAACAATTCCCTTAGCTCATCTTCAATCTTTCTATCAAATTCTAAGTTTAAGGGGACATAAATCATGTATACAGATAGACTGCTCTTATCTAAATATATCTTGTCACTTCTGAATAATAGTTTTCTATTATCTAAGATGTACTCTTTCATTAAAGAAAACTTTTTAAAAATAATCTCTGAAATCTTTATTCTTTCAGAGATTGTTAACTTTTCATCTTTTAAATAATCATTTAAGCTCCAGAGGCTCCCACAACTGTAATTTAAACTTTTCTTATTATCTAGTTCTTTAACCTCTATATTAAGAAAGGATAATGAAGGATTATTGACTATCATTTCTTTTTCATAATCAATAAGTTTAATTCCTTCATCTGCTTTTATACATACAATTTTCTTTCCTAATATAATTTCATCACTTATTATTAACATTGACTTCTTTGTCATATATCCACCCTGTATGTTATCTTATTCGTGTTCTTAAACCATCTAACACATTGCTGCTTACTAAAAATTGAGTATCAGCTTCTTTATAATTATTTTTCTTTATCGCTTGTACATTTATATTATATTTCTTATTCGGGGTATATAAAGGCACTTTAAATACATATTCTGTATACCTGCTTCTTTCAGCTGGTATTGTTATAACAGTACTTAAAGGTTCATCTCCTTCCTCAACATAACTTTCGATTTCATAGTCAAAAGTTATAATCAAAGTCGTTGGCCCTCCAGTTGTTTTAATCTTCAATCTTCCATACTGTCCTTCTTCAATAATTGGAACTTCATCAATACAATTTGGATCATTATAAGGTACCACCTTTGCATTTAAAGTTAGTATTGGAAAACTTTCTTCTTTAATAAGTCCTATATTTCCAACATTATCTTCACCGTATATCTGTACTGTAATATCATCACATCCAAAACTTGAGTAAGCATCAATATTTGTATTCCAAGTCTTAGTTTGCTCATTATAAACTAACTCTTGAATCACATATTCTTTATCATGTTCTTCATAATAATATTGATCATAAAGTTTAGGATAAAATTTAGCAAATATTCTCTTTACTCCTGAACCATTAACTTTTTTTCCAGTGCAATAGTCCGTTACATTGGAAACACTAACTGAAATATCAGTTGTTTCAAGGTCTTGATTCATCTCAACCTTACCTGTAGGTGCAGTCCCATCAACCTTTAACCACATTTTACTATCTTTTTCTTCCCTAGAATAATTAATAGTATAATCATCCGTATTATAATCGTAAATGTACCTGTCATACTGAAAGTTCTGTTTCAAATATAATCTAAAAGCTCGTCCATCATCTATTGGTTCTTCCTCATTCCAAGGTTTATCCGTCTTAAGCCAGTGTACTCCCTGTAGATAATTTCTAAATAATCTATTATCATAATGTCTAAAGGCATTATTACCTATTAAACCTTTAAATTTATCTGAAACCATTGCTTTATAAGAATTAACATCATGAATATAAACATCATTAATATAATTATTTTTTTTATATTCATAATCATAGCTGTCTATTTCCATAGCATGCTCTTTAAACTTATTACTTCTATTATTATCTTCAAGTAATAATAGTGAAGTACTTGTAGGGTAGATTCCATAATTACTTTTAAAATATCCCTCAGTAAATACAGCAAATTCAGAACCTAGTTTTACCCAATAAGTATCATTACTTTCCTTATAATCATACTTTACCATTGAAATATCCCCATCCTCTGGCACAGGATTAATTTTCTCAACTTGAATCACTTTACTTCTGCTCACATTCCCAAGAAGATCAGAACTTATAAACTGAATATTAAGCTTGCCAAAATAGTCTTTAAAACTGCTTTTATCAAAATTAATTTCAAACTCTAAATCTGAAACACTATTTTCATCGCCTGGAGTACAGTATAACTTTTCTCCCTGTCCTATACTATTTCCATTACTGTCACTTTTATAAATAACAACATATTGATTAATTGTTTTATAATCAGAAGTAGTCGTATAATCTACTCCTACTCCCTTTGAATTTTCACCTCGTACATCATGAAGGTCTTTTATAAGAATATTCATTCCATCTACTACAACATTATCCGAAAGACTATTATTAGAAGAACTATATTCATTCTTATTCTTTATAATAGGATCTCCAGTCC
>CAKVFO010000148.1 GCA_934746785.1 uncultured Clostridium sp.
ATTCAAGCCTTTTAAGATCTCTAAGGCCTTCCATATAATAATGAAGTATACATCTTGAATAAACATAATTATCCTTTGATATTAAAGTAATTTCAGCATCTTCATCTCTTTCTCTAAGCTGTCTTGCTGCATTTATGCCTGCTGCTGATGCTCCTATAACTACATATTTCATAAAGTACTATACCTCCTCTAAAGTCAAAGCATTCATTGGACATCTTGCTACACATTGTGGCTGGCTTCCATCCTTTGCATAGAACTCAGTACACATATCACATTTCATTATTTCCTTATACTCTATTCTGTCACTCTTTAATACTCCATAAGGACATGCCATAATACACATATAACAGCTTGAGCATCTGCTTTTATCATATAAAACAAAACCTGAGTTTTTATCTTTTCTCATTGCACCAGTCTGACAAGTATAAACACATTCAGGCCTGTCACAATTACGGCAGAATATTTGAGTTTCTGTAAAGTTTTTATCTAAGGTTACCCTATTTCTTGAATCACAACATTCATGACTTACTATACAGGCAGTAACACAAGTTAAACATCCTATGCATTTACTTCTATCAATTCTTATTCTTCTCATAACTTAACTTCCTTAACCTTTCTTATATTAACTGGTGTAGTTTTAAATGATGGTTCTTTAGAATACTTATCATATACTGAAGGAGTTAATGTATTACATTCAATGTAATGCATAGGTGCAAAGATTTCATCATACTTCACATTATCTGTTGACCTGACAATAAAATCAGCTGAATTACCATTTATAGAATCAATTGTTACTACTTCATTTTCTTCAATATATAAGTCCTTTAAAAGCTGTGTATTAAAAAATGCATAAGCTTTATCAGAAGTAACATCAGTTACCCATTTAACTTCTCTTGACCTAGTTAAAGTATGCCACTGTCCAACAGTTCCTCTTCCTGTATTAAGGGTGTAAGGAAACTCTGGAGTATTAGGAATAGGATTTTCCATAACTTCTTCAAAAATAAAATGTGCCTTATTATTTTTAGTGTAGTACTTACCATTTTCAAACAAACGTCTTTGATCATCTGTAAGTTTATCACCTTCCTTAAAAGGCCATTGAATTCCCTTAGAATTTTCAAGCTTATCATAATCTATACCAGTTATTTCACAAGGCATATATCTTGAACATTCCTTCATTAAGTTAAAGGCATCCCTTGGAGTTTTCCATCTTTCAAGCAAATCTCCCATGCCAAGTGCTTTACCTAAACCAAGAAGTACTTCATAATCAGTTTTCTCATTTTCCTTCCTCTTAAGAGCTGGTCTCATTGCTGATACTCTTCTTTCAGTATTTATATAAGTTCCTTCCTTTTTAATACCTGGAACCACTGGCAAGAAAACATCAGCATGCTGTGATGTATCTGTGTCATCATAAATATCTTGTACAACTAAGAATTCTAATTTATCCATAGCTTCTTTAAAGGTTCTGTTATTAGTCCATGAATGTCTTGGATTTGTACATATTACATAAAGACCTTTTATTTCCCCGGCAATTATTCTTTCAACTATTTCGTTATAAGTTATTGTTGGTTTATGAGCTATCATGTTTTCATCTACACCTATAACTTTAGCAACTCTTTTTCTTCTATCTTCGTCAGCATAATCTCCGCCGCCAAAAAGTCCTGTTGTATTACTAAAAACTCTTGAACCCATGGCATTACTTTGACCTGTTATTGAGTTTGCTCCTGTTCCTGGTCTTCCGATATTACCAGTCATTAAAGCTATATTTATTATGGCTTCTGCAATTCTTACCCCTTCATAGTTTTGGTTTACTCCCATTGTCCACCATAGCGAGACCCTCTCTCCTTCATGAATAAGTTCTGCTAATTTAATAATATCTTCTTCTGAAATTCCTGTAGCTTCTGCTGCTCTTTCTACTGTATACTTCTTAACAAATTCCTTAAACTCTTCAAAGCCTTCAGTATGCTCTTCAATATACTCTTTATCAATATAGTCTTTTTCAATTAACAGATTAGCTACTGAATAAAGAAGAGGAAGATCACTTTTTGCTTTAATTCCATAATAGTAATCAGCATTAATAGCTGTTTCTGATCTTCTTGGATCTATAACAATAAGCTTTTTATTTTCATTAGCTCTTATTCTTCCCCAAAGTATTGGATGAGCTACTACTGGATTAGATCCTATTAAAATTATGGTGTCAGACAGTTCTGCATCCTTTAGAGTATAAGGGGGTGCATCAAAACCAAAGCTGTGTTTATGAGCTACAACTGCTGTAGACATACAAAGTCTTGTATTACCATCAAGGTTAGTTTGAAGATAATTTCTCATTATATGACCTAAAAGAGCAAATTCTTCAGTTGTTAACTGCCCAGTGCTTATACCTGCTATACTTTCTCTGCCATACTTCTCTTGTAATTCTAAGAACTTGTCTGCAACATACTTATAAGTATCTTCCCACTGCATTTCTTTAAAGCTGCCATCTTTTTGTTTTACCCTTGGCAGAGGAGAACATTTATAAAGGGTTGCCTGCTTATCTAAATTAAGACCTTTAATGCAGGAAAAGCCATCATTAACTGGATAACCTTTTGTAGGTATTACCTTTACAATTTTTTCATCCTCAACATGAAAATCTAAGTTGCATGCCAGTGCACACATATTACATGTTGATTGAACCTTCTTCATAATAATCCCTGCTTTCTTATTAAGACTTTCTACAAATCTGTTTAAAGACTGTAAAATTAAACACTATTATGATTTCCAAAAGGATTTATATTATTCTTAATAATTTAGACATAAATACAATATATTATTAATAATTTGGAGGTATTATATGAATAAAATAACAATGTTTTTATTTCTTATGGTGAATCTCAAATGAAAGCTCTTGATGAAAAGGAATTAATTGATAAAGACAGCTTATCTACTTTACTGAAGAATCAATTAGTCTTAATAACTAATACTGATACTGTAAAAAACATGGATGATTTAAGCAAAGTAAATCATATAGCTATGGGGGAACCTTCAAGCGTTCCTGCTGGAAAATATGCTGATGAATCTTTAACTAAGCTAAATTTAAAGGAAGGTTTAAAAACAAAATTAGTTTATGGAAAGGATGTTAAAGAAGTTTTATCCTGGGTAGTTTTAAGAGAAGCTGCAGCTGTAATAAAAGACAGTAAAAATATCAAGGCTGCTAAGGAAAGTTATAAAAAAACTGCCTCTAACTAAGTAGAGACAGTTTTTTACTACTAAAAATATCACTAAATTTTACTTAATACTTCTTTTGATTTTGTAATTTCGTCTTGTATATCATTCTTATTAATTGTATTTAATTCATCTTCATCAGCTGACTTTTCAACTATACGAACTTTACACATATTATATAACAATCCTACTAATAAAACTGTATTTTCTAATGCTAATTGCTCTTCCTTTGAAAACTCATTCCAATCTGTTTTGCCTATATTATTTACTGTATAAGAAATATAATTAAAGTTTTCAGAATACTTTTCTTTAACCTCTGTAAGAGCATTAATATAATTTTTAGCCACACTACTTAGCTCATCTAAATAAGAACAAATTTTATTAATTGTATCTTCTGCCTTTTTCATTTCTGAACGTGCTTGATCCACCTTATCTGATAGCTTTGAGCCTGTACAATTAAAAATCACTCCTCCTACAAGTAAACCTACTCCAAGTGTAGCAGCTCCAAGTATTGTAGTTCCTAAAGCAATTCCTCCTCCACCAGCAGCAATTGCTCCTCCACCTAAAGCAGCTAAAGTGGCATTAGTTGCAGCTGCACCACTTAAAGATGCAATAGCTGTACCTGTCGAAGCTGTACCCAGAGCCATTACAGCAGATGTTGCTGCTCCTGCCGCTGCAAATCCTCCTGCTGTTCCTGCGGCAGCTCCACCAAGCCCTCCTAAAAGGACTCCTGCACCTACAGACACATTTTTTAATTCCTCTTCATCATATTTAGGAATAGTTACTCCATCTATATCAATCTCTTTAAATTCTGGTCTATTTTGTATTTTTTCTATTACATCTGAAAAGTCTTTAAAACCATTAAGAATATTAAGTTCTAATTCACCTAATGAATCCATCACTTTATTAGTACTTTTATTCTTACTTTCAAATTTTTTATTATTTCTTTCATGTCTATTCTGAATACTCTCCATATCATCTTTTGCATTCTTCATCTTTTTAGCTCCACTTACACCGTTTCCTATACCCACAGCACCTGCAATTGCTGCTCCTGCTCCTAAAATAAATGGTAATGGCATATATTAATCCTCTCCCTCTAACTTTTTTAATTTATCACATTCTACTTTATTTAATCTATAATATTCATCCCTTATTAACACCTTATTAAAATACAAATCATAACATTCATCTACTCTGCAAAGCAAAGGTCGTGTATCATAAATAGAGCATAAATTTCCATCTAAAAACTTACACACTCCATCTCCTCGATCTAACTCTGCATACAAAGAAGACTTATCTAAATTCCTACAACAGCATCCACATGCATCACAGCTAAACATTATTTAAATTCCAGCCTTGCATTTTTATTTGACATATGTTCATTAAAATCTCCCTGCCATGGCTTTTCTATTTCAAGTTCATCATAAATATCTATAAGTACCTTATTTAAATCTTCATTACTATCTACATTTTCTAATCTAGCAACAAGATTATTATATTTTTCTGTTTCCTTTTTAAACAGCTCAATATCAATTTTTTCAAGCTCATGTAAATAAAATAAAAGTGCTTCATTAATTCTCTTGTAAGCATGAATATTAGCTTGTAATGCATCTTTTATTCCTACTCTTATACATACCTCTTTTAAAACTAAAGTTAAAAATCTAAACCAGGCAATTAAATTAAGCCTTAAGAAAAATGACAAAGCATTCCCCTTTGAACGTATTCCTGCATCTATTATATCCATAACACATAGAGTTCCATTTCCTATTAGTAACATTACTCTTAAATCACTATGTCTGCTTGTAGGAATACATTCTTTTATTAAAAATCCCTTTTGAAAATATCTTCTTAATGACCATACTAATCTTATAGATAAATCTGTAATAACTACTGGAATTGCAGCAGCTAATCCAAATCTAAAATCATAGCCTTCTTGAAAAGCTCTTGTTGCAATTGTTGCCAAGTCTTGTTTATCTTGGCCTACATTAAATTTACCAAATTTACAGAATCCAAATAACTCATAAAAAGGTATTACAATTCCTGAACCCCTGCTGCTATTACCAGCAGAACCTGAACTTCCTGCAATATCAGATATAATATGACCAAACCAGTTTGCTACTCCACAAAATATTTTTGAAACAAAAGTATTTCCCTGTAGCTCAAAATCATCTGATTTTATTGTTATTACTTTACCATTAGCGATAAAAGACGATGTTGAAGTAAACTGATTTAAAATTGAAAAAAATAGCCCTACTATATCTGGTGAATGTGCTAAAGACATCATATGATGATTCTTTGTAGACATATTAAATAAATTATCAACATCCCCACTATGCCTTTGATCATAATTAACTTTAAACTTTTTCTCTAAGTGGCCTATAGCACTTGCAATACTATCTTCCTTACCTTCTCTTGGATTCCATCCTGTAACTTTAGCAAAAGCTTTTACTGCATTATCTACCTGATTATCAGTCCACTTAAGAAGCTTACTGTCACCTGGAGCTCCAACAAGAAAAATATCAATTATGCCTCCTATAGCACCACAGGCAACAGCTGTTAAATAATCATATTTATCACATTTGTCTTCTTTAATTAATAAATTCTTATGCTCTTCACTTTTATTTATTAGTGAATCTTTGTATTCTAACACCATACTTCTCCTATTTTATAAAAACTCTCGACTTAAACAACCAAGTATATTTTATCATATTTTCAAACAAATTATCTATATTTTTAATGAAGTAAAATATTTTGCAAACTTACATGTGAGAAGGCCAGTAATAATCAGCACTCACTTTCAAAAAAATTTTAAATTTTCTATACGTTAAAAAGGACTGGCTTTATCTTTATACAAATAAAATCATTCCTCTATTTTCATATTTATATTTATTATTTATTAAGTCTTCTTAAATCTCTAATTTTCTCTATATCTATACCTGTCTTTATTGATATAGTTTCATCATCTAATATATCTAGAAGATTTTTAACTACTTCTAGCTTTCCTTTTTCTTTAGCATTATCTTTCCATCTATCTAATATTAATCTAAAATATAATATTCTAAGTAGCTCTCTTTATATCAACTAAATTTTCAACTTTTTTCTGAATAAAACATCTGAATTTATATGATTTTCATCCAGCTTATCATTAATTTTTTTTATATAAGCATTATACTTATTCTCAAAACTTATTTTTTTTAGTTCATCATCTATTTTATCTTCATTCCCACATCTTATAGTATCTTTTAAAAGTTCTGTTGGAAGATCTTTTAATACATTATCAATAGCAACATTAGCTTGTGAAACTATTAAAATTCTGCTATTAATATTTTCTTTCACAAACTGTCTAATGATTTCTCTAATAACCGTAGTTTTTCCTGTTCCTGGTGGCCCCTGAATCATGAATAATTCACTTTCTGATAAAGCTTTAACAACACTTTCTTTCTGCGCCCTATTCTCAATTAATTTTTTATTATAGAATTCTATATCATTTTTATACTTTTTATTACCTTCAATATTAGAAGCATTTAAAATATAAGATTTAAAGTTACTATTAACTATATCTCCACATCTAAACTTATAAAGTGCTCTATTCTGTTGAACTTCTGGATAAGGAAAAATCTTATTAAAAACAGTAACTTCCGTATCAACCAAAAAATTTTCATCCCTTCATTGCTAGCTTTAATTGTTTTTTGAACTTTAAACTGTTGTAAAAGCATAATAAAAAGATTTTTCATATTCTGATAATTTTCCTCTTCAAACTTAAAAATCGGCTTGCTCTCATTTTCTACACTAACACTAAATGCTATACTATTTCCAAGTTGTAACTTAAACATATTTATATTTTGAACTCCTACTTTATATAAAGGTCCTATTTTCCATTCACTCTCTGACACATCTACGTTATGTTCTTTAATATACTCTATGAAATATTCTCCTTTTTCATCTGTAAAAACAATTGGCAGAGTACTGAACTGAAAGCTTTTAAGACTATCTTCATACCTTTCACTAACTTCCATAGTTAATCTTAAATCACATGTCCACTTTTTAGGATACACCCTTAAAACTGCACCACAAGGAGGAGTTCTTAATGGATTAATTAGATCATATTTATTAAGATAAATTTCTATTCCCTTATATTCCATTACAATAGTAAAGCTTAAAAGCTTACCTTTGTATGGATAATTAGTTGGAAGATTAAATGAAAACATTTTAAAATCATTATCAATTTTTTTCTGTCCAACTTTATAAGGATATAAACCTGACTTGTAACCTGTCCACCAATTTGAACCTTCAAACTGGCTAGAGCCTTATTAATTTCACTAATTATTTCTTCTTTACTTTGAACCTGATCATTAACATAATTCTCTATTTTCAAAGCAAGATTAACCGATTCTGAACTGGCGAACTCTTCATACTTTTTTAAAAAAGCATTAATAGCTTTATCTGTACTATTATATAATTTCTCTTTTTGAAGATTAAATTTTTCTTCAATATTTTCTAAATCCTTTTCTCTCTGTCTTTGATAATCATCAAATTCTGTAAAGATATGTTGTCTTTTTTCCTTCTCTTGATCTGAAAGTTCATCAAGAATAAATGAAACTGCTGCTGCACTTAAAGCAACGGCTCCAAGACCTAAAATCAAGGCTATATGATTCATTTTGTTTCCTCCTTAAACTATTATGATTCAACCATATATCCTACACTATTTAATGCCTTTATAGATACATTAAGTCCCTCAATACATCTACTTAAATCACTTGTTATATTATCGCTATTATCCACACCAACATATTCTCCTTTAATTTTTCTCTCGTAATAAATTTTATAAAGTTCAAGTACTGTATCTAATGCTTTCTGATATGAGTCAATCATTCTCATATTAGTTTCATGATTTCTTTTGTTTTGCAAATCTTGTATATCAAGTTCTTTCATTTGATTCAATAAAACTACGTTTTGTATCCTCCTGTTCACATTTAACTTTTGTTTTACTCTCATTGATTGTTATGCCTAGATTAATTACTGAATCAACAGTAGAC
>CAKVFO010000149.1 GCA_934746785.1 uncultured Clostridium sp.
GATTAACGCCCTTTGAGGCAAGATATTCCGCGAGGTCTTTTTAGACAAAAGTGTTACAATTTTGCTTGACCACTACAGTGTTTCTTCATAGTACTTATAGCCAGTGCAGTTTTTATATAAGGCTTGAATTACATTATCATTCTTTTTATCTTTACCTTGAGCAATTGCAGCTTTTAGCTCACTTTTTTCTCGCTTATAACGTCTAAAAGTTGAATAAGGAATACCTAACTTTTCAGCAATTTCTTTATCTGTCTGACCTTCTGCAACCCATGATTCTATCTTACTTAAGTTCTCATTTATCTTCTCTTCATTTGCCTTCAAATCATCACCTCATTTCAAAGAAAAAAATGAGCACTTAGTTTAAGATGGTGTGTTCATTTTATGAATTTCTATAAAAAATAACTTTCAAGGCCATTTTGCCCTTAAATATTTCCCTAGATATTTTCTATATTTTTTATATCTTTTTAACTCTTTGAATCCATCATATTGTTACAAAGTATGGTATTCAATCTTTAATTAAGTTACTAATATATGCTTTAATTTTTTCTTATCTTATACCAGTACTCTAAAAAGTAAGGTATTTAGACATAAAAAAAATGATTATTTCCTAAGTTTTATAAATACTTATCAATAATCATAGACGATTCTTTTAATACATCTTCATCAATTCCTATATAACTTTTAGTTGCTTTTATAGAAGCATGACCTAGTAATTCCTGAACATAATTAATATCTTTATCATGTTCTAAGTACTGTATATATCCATAGGTTTTACGTGGTGTATGTGTTCCAACTGCTATATCTTTTATTCCACATTTAATAGCTGCTTTCTTAAATTCTTTTCCTAAAGAATCTCTTCTTATATGTTTCTTATACTTTCCTTCACCACTACCTTTTCTAGAACTATATACATATTCTGAATCTTCTCTTCCTGCAATAAATTCTTTTAAAATATTTATTAGCTTCTTTCCTAAAGGAGCTTTTCTTTTAAAACTAACTTTTCTAGTATTAATAGTTTTCTGTTCTAGAATATCTAAAGACTCTTTTTCTATAGCTTCTTTTAAATCTTGAATAGTTAATTTAACAAGATCACCTCCTCTGTAACCTGTTGCAAGTCCAATGCAAAAAAGAATATAAGCTCTATAGTTATTTATTTTTAAATATGCTTGTATTCTCTTTAAATCATTACTATGCTTTATTGCAGAAGACTTATTTTTACCACTTGCTTTCATACATAATATTGTCGCTCCTCTCATAAAAAAAGAACTCTTATAAAAGAGCTCTTTTCTCATTAATTCCATATTACTATTATAACTTATTTTCTCTGTATATCTTTATAGTAGTTCTTCTGTATTTCTATAAATTTTCTATAATTTTATTTATATGATTTATCTATCATTCAAAATCATAATTGTCTCCAATAGGTCCAACAATCTATAAAACTACTTTTTTTGTGTCTTATAATCTAAAATTACATCTTTTAAATTATTTTTAAAAGTTGTGATTTCTTTTACTAATTCAGTAACATTTTTTATAGCTTTTTTTATAATAGAATCATCAGTTTCATTCATTTTCAATAAATTTAAATAATCCTTCTTATCTTTAAGTATCTTATCAGTCACATTCATATATGAATTCAAATCACTATGATCCTTAATTTTTTTAAATCCTCTTGTAAACTCTTTAAGTATATAGAATTTAGCTGGTTCTTTTGCTGAATCAACCATATCATATACAGTTTTTCGTATTTTTGCAGGAGCGTCTATAGGTACAATGAAATTCTCTTGATTTTTAATCATCCATTCTTTAAATTCATTACTTCCAAATTCTATTCCTTCTTCGTCTAAGTGATGTTCTTTATATAAACGCATATTAACTTCTTTATCTATTTCATAATCATCTAAGTTATTATTTTTTTTATCATAACTTTTTAAAGTTGCATTATTATAAATTCTTTTATATGGAATATCTCCTATCTCTTTATATGTTAAATTATTTGTTTTAGATTTTTTAAAATTCGTAAATAAAAACTTTTTATCAGAACATAAATTAGCATCTTTCTTATTTGACATATTGTAACTGATATTTTTTTGTGAACTGATTGTATTAATTACTCTCATATCTTTATACCACCTCTTAATTTTATTATAAGCCAACTGCATATTTACAATTGTCTTATAATTTAATAATAATTAGTTGCGAATTTGGAATGATATTCTATCTGATATAATATTTCCACCTATTCCTATACATTTAGCTTCTAACTTATGAGTTCCTTTATATAAATCTGAACTATTTGGATTTATTCTCCATACTATATTCCATCCTACTACAACCCTTGAACTTGAATCATAAATAGGCTCTCTTTGCATTTCTGTATATTCAGATGAACTTAATTGACCACCATCTAATTTAAAAATTGTTGAGCCATATCCCATTTGATGTGTTTCTAAAAGCATAGGAAAACTTGATTTATCAGTTAAAGCTGTATAATTTGATTCATAAAATGTATTGTCAACAACATATCCATCAATATAAAAATTTGATACAGTTTTTGCTGCACTAGCAGAAGCTGTTTTAGTTAAGCTTGGACAACATATAATTAATCCACATAAAATCACTAAAGGTATTACTTTTGATATTAATTTTTTCATAAAGATTTAGAAAGAGTTTTACTATACACCTCTTTCTAATTCCTCCTCTTAATTTTAATTTTCATCAGAGCTCTAACAATAAATTAATTATACAAGAACTTCGTCCTATTTTCAAACATATTTTACAAATATTTATATTTTTTATTTATTAACTAGTTTATTTTTCGTAATTTTATATAATATATTTTTCTATTTGTTTTATAGCTGCCGCCTCCAACTGCTTAATTCTTGGATAACTCAAACATAACTTTTCTTCCACATAGCAATATCCCTTATTATTTATTAAAATACTTTCAATAACTTCTCTTTCCACTTCATCTAGAACAGATAAAGCATTATCAATTCTTTTAATCTTATTCTCTTTAATAAATCTCATATGCAACAGTTTTCCAACTTCCTCCATATGTTTTTCCGTCTGTTCTTCCACGCTAGAAGTAATCTTATAAGTTGGACTTATCTTTTCCCCTTGTGGCATTGCTGTAATCCCTATACATTCTCTTTCCTTCTCTGCAATTCTAATATCTATATCAACAATATCAGCCTTAAGCTCCTTATACTTTTTAATTTTTTCTCTAACTTCATTCTTCATTAACATACCTCCAAATTTTCTACTTCATAATCTGAAGGAGCTCCAGTGAGCTCTTCAGTTAATACACAATTTCCTTTATAATTTGTAAAGCAACACTCATCACATGAGGTTGTACTACATTGATCTCTAATAATCTTTACTGCTTCTATAACAATCTTCTTATTCATAGTGAACCTCCTTAAATTTAACTAACACTCCTCCTCATCTCATTAAATTCTCTCTTCTCTTCTTCTGTGGCTTGTCCTATAAGAATCAATTCTTGGAGTTTAAAATATCTCTCTGAATAATCTCTTCCATCAAAATTATTAAATCCTGAACCAGGTTCTTTTTTATAATATTGCTTGTCCTTTTTAGACTTATCACGTTTATACCCTTTACTTTTCCATACCTTTAATATTCCAACAACATATTTTAGATTTCTCACGCCTTGTCGTGTTGCTTCTTTCATTGCTTCTTCTACCCATGCTGCTGTATAATTCTTAACTAACAAATCAATATCTGAAATAAGTATTGAATTTACTGAACCAAACCCCAATTCTTCAAACAACAATAATATTTTTTTATTATCTTTCTCTAGTTCTGTCTCTATCTCTTTCTCTATCTCTGGTGGATTTTTGTCGGACATTTGTCCACTATCACTTTGAAGCAATTTTTTCTTCTTTTCAGCTTCAATTTTAGCCCTATATTTTCTCTTTCTATCAGCTTCAGTAGTAGACTTTCCTATAAAGTTCTGAATCTCTAGCATATATATTGTCCCATCGTCTAATATCTCTATTAGTTTTAGCTGCTTATAAATATCAAAAGCAACTTTAACTGTATCTATATCCATTCCAACAATTGCAGAGATCATCTGCAAATTATATGGAATAAATTCATTTAATCTTAAAGCTCCTTCAAACTTTAAGGCTTTTAAATATAATTTTATTAATAAATTAGAATACTTATATCCATTTGGCATAGCTTCTAATACTTTAATTTCTGCACTTTCGAAAAAATCTTCTTTCAATTTTAGATAATAATATTTTTTATTATCACTCATAACTACTCTCCTCTAATTTATGTTATAATATCTTTGAATTCTTAATTGTGCTCAATACCCTTTGTTTGGCTTCAAAGGTATTGAGCTATTTTTATATAATGACTTCTCTTAGTCTATCTTTAATATCCATTTGATTGTTCATAAGCATTATTTCATCTTGAATTGTTAATGGTGGCATATAATTACTTACAATTTCTTTTGCTTTATCTAATTGAAATCTCTTTATTGATTTATATGTATTTACTCCAAACTGCCTTTTTATCTCTCTTTGCAAATCTGAGTAAAGCCTTTGCCTTAAGCTTTTATTTTGATATGCTTCAGAGTTCCTTCCACCTAATAAATAAGTTCCTTTGCTCCTTACAGCTCTTTGTAATTCTTCTTGTTCATTCCCAAACAAAGGTATATTAACTTTAAAATTTTCAAAATCTTTTTTAACTGCTTTTATTTCTGCATCTTGATTTTTTATAGCTTGAAACTGTAATTCTAAAATTTCTATAGGTGTCTTAATTTTCTTTACTTTAAAATAGTTTTCTTCTAATAGATCAAACTGCTGCCATGCTTTATCTGTATCTAAAATCTTGCAATGTCTATTTGCTCCTTTCAAAGTCCATAAATACAAACAGCTTGTCCTCTTATCAACCAACTGACTGATAGTAGGTTGCTTCTTAAATTCCTTTAAGCTCGGCCCTTCAAGTTTTATAAAATGTTTTCCTTCCTGAAATCTTGAAGCATTTCTTTTAAAATTTGATTGAATATTATTTACATCTGTTTCATATACTTCTGCCAATTGCTTTGTTGTTAAGAATCTTTCATTATTTAATTCTATTTTTATAAGTTTCATCATATTGCTTGCTACTAATTCTTTCATAAAGCTCCTCCATCTTTTTAATTTTTAAAATTAATTTCACTTATTTTATCTAAATCAGATAAATCATACCCCTCATATTGTGCTAAAAAACTTTCTAATGTTGATTTTCTTATTTTATAGCTTCCTAGTTTTAAGCATTTTATGTATCCTTTCTTTATTAATGAATAAACATAATCTGTGTTAGTCTTCAATATTTTTGATGTCTCCTTTACTGTATAAAGCATATCTTCCATAATAGCTCCTCCTTTTTACGCTGAAAGTGTAATTTTACACTACTAGCGTAAATATGTATAATAATATCATGCAATTTATGTTCTATAAAAATAATCAGAAGGAGACTTAAAATGAGTATTGGTGATAAACTAAAAAAATTAAGAAAGGAAAATAATTTAACATTAAAAGAACTTCATAATAAAACTGGTATATCTATTTCTTTTATTTCTGATATTGAAAATAAAAGAAGAAATCCAAGTATAGATAATTTAAAGGTTCTTGCTAAAGCTCTCAATACATCTGTATCAGAATTGCTTGGTGAAAATTCAAATAGTATTGAAATTGAGAGTTTAAATGAAAAAGATAAAAAATCTATTAATAAGGATTTAAAGATACTTATGGATGAATTCAGAAAAGGTACTGATGGAACTGCTTATTATAACGGACAAGAATTAGATGAAAATGACTTAGATTTAATAGAATCTGCTATGAAAATAGCTTTAGAACAAATAAAAATAAAAAACAAGGAGAAATTCACGCCGAAAAAATATAAAAAATAGGTGGGATGTTTATTGAATAATTACACAATAAAAGTTGTTGAGGATTTAAAAAAGAAATATAAGACTAGTGATCCACTTGAATTAGTAGACTGTTTAGGTATCACTTTAATAATAACTTCATTAGGAAGTATATCAGGAATGTATAAATATATTAAAAGAAACAAAACAATATTTTTAAATAATAAGTTGAATGAGTATGAAAGGCGATTTGTTCTAGCTCATGAAATTAGTCACGCAGTAATGCACACAAAATCATCATGCTTTTTTACTAATACACTTAATAATAAGTTAAAAATGGAATACCAAGCTAATATGTTTGCTGCTGAATTGCTTATAGACTTAAAAAATATAGATACAATTTATCTTGAAAAATACTCTATTAAACAATTAGCAGCATACTTTAACGTTCCAGTTGAACTAATCGAATTTAAATTTAATGAAAACTAAAAAATTGAGTAACTAATTATGAGAAAAAAATAAAATTATATATAAAACCTGAACTTGGTATTTATAAATTAAAAGCTCTTACCCCTGCTATCCTTCAAAACTTTATTAATAAAAAATTTAATGAAGGTTTTAGCCGAAATACCTTACTTGTTTTAAAAGGAATGTTAAGTGGTTCTCTTAACTATGCTGTTGAACCATTAACTTTTATAAAGTTTAGTCCAATGGCAGCTGTTAGACTTCCCCTTGCAAGAGCTGTTCCAAATACTCCAACTAGAAAAAAAGAAAAGAAAATTGTAACTACTGAAGAAATGAATAAGATATTAGAAAGATTTCCTTTTCTACATTCTTGCTATCTTCCACTTCAACTTGCTTATAGATGTGGCTTAAGATTAGGTGAAGCTTTTGCTGTTACTTGGGAAGATATTAATTTTGAAGATAGAACTTTAAATATTAATAAGCAAGTTCAAAATCAAAATAAGTTTTGGACAATAACAGATACTAAATATAAGAGTGATAGAGTTATTGATCTTGATGATACTATGATTGAAATACTAGAAAAATATAAGCTTCATCAAGAAAAATCCAAAGAATTTTATAATGAATATTACACTCAATTAAAAGTAAATTCTTTAAATCAAATTAATGAGCTTGAAGGTGACGATATTCATTTAATTAATATAAGAGAAAATGGAACTTATATTCAACCAAGAGTAATGCAGCATTGTTCTAGAATAATTCATTACAAATTAGGTTTCAAAAATTTTGATTATCATAGTCTTAGACATACTCATGCAACTATGCTTTTAAGTGCTGGTGCAAATATTAAAGCTGTTCAAGAAAGACTTGGACATAAGAAAGTTGATTTAAAATTAGATACGTATACTCATGTTACAGATGAAATGAGAAAAGAAACTTTAAAAATACTAAATAGAAAAAGTACTTCTCATATTAAAACTGTCAACGCAACTGTCAACTCGTAAAAATTCCGTTGACAAATCGTTGACAAAAGGCTATTTTTTAATGAAATAAAAAAAGATTCATACAAGCACGAGGCTTGTACAAATCTTTCTAAAGTATTGAAAATACTATTTGTTCATACCTTCTTCAACAGCAACTGCAACTGCAACTGTGCATCCTACCATTGGGTTGTTACCCATTCCGATAAGACCCATCATTTCAACGTGAGCAGGAACTGATGATGATCCAGCGAATTGTGCATCTGAGTGCATTCTTCCCATAGTATCTGTCATACCGTAAGAAGCTGGACCTGCTGCCATGTTATCTGGGTGAAGAGTTCTACCAGTACCACCACCTGATGCTACTGAGAAGTATTTCTTACCTTGAGCGATACATTCTTTCTTGTATGTTCCAGCAACTGGGTGTTGGAATCTTGTAGGATTAGTTGAGTTACCAGTGATTGATACGTCAACACCTTCCATATGCATTATAGCAACACCTTCTCTAACGTCGTCAGCACCGTAACATCTTACTTTAGCTCTTTCTCCGTTTGAGTAAGCTTTTTCTCTAACTACTTTAACTTCTCCAGTGAAGTAGTCAAATTGAGTTTGAACGTAAGTAAATCCGTTGATTCTTGAGATGATTTGAGCAGCATCTTTTCCAAGACCGTTAAGGATAACTCTTAAAGGTTCCTTTCTTACTCTGTTAGCTTTTTCAGCTATCTTAATAGCACCTTCAGCTGCAGCGAATGATTCGTGTCCAGCTAAGAATGCGAAACATTTAGTTTCTTCTCTTAAAAGCATAGCTCCAAGATTTCCGTGACCTATACCAACTTTTCTGTCATCTGC
>CAKVFO010000150.1 GCA_934746785.1 uncultured Clostridium sp.
AATGATACATATGGACATTATCCCAAATATCCAGTTGCCGATGCCGGCTACGGTTCATATAATAACTACATTTACTGCGAAGAACATAGTATGGAGAAGTTTATGAAATTTACTATGTTTGAAAAGAATAAAACCAGGATTTATTCCTGCATTATAACCTTTATCCTTTGTTAGTCCGTGACTTACGGCCCATCGTCTATTACCATCAGGAATTATTCCAATATGCTTAGGAATTCTCATAAAAATCCTCCTTTAATATAAAAATATATTTTAAATTAGTATTACCAGTATTGAAAAAATAATGTATATAAGTGTATACTTATAATATTAATATGTATTCTTTGATAATATAAGAAAAAATATTATATAGGGGGACTAGGATATGGCAGTAAGCGCAAAAAGACAAGAGTATATGAAGGGGCTGGGATTTTTATTACAGAATGACAAGGAACATTATGACGTGAGATTTTTAAGTAGAGCAGGTAATTTTACAACAGATGAATTAGATAAGATAAAGTATTTAGCAGATAAATATGGAAGAGGATATGTTGGATTAACAACAAGATTACAAATTGAAATTCCATGGATTAAGGATGAAGATGCAGAAAAAGTTATGGAGGAAGCTAAGGCTTTAGGGTTAGTGCATGGAGGAACAGGTCTTAAGGCAAGACCATTAGTTGCATGTAAAGGAACTGTATGTCTTCATGGAAATATAGATACTCAAAAGATTTGTAGAGAATTAGAAGATAAATATTTAGGAGAAGATATGCCGGCTAAGACTAAGATAGGTATAGTTGGATGTGCAAATAACTGTGCTAAAGCAAACATAAATGACATTGGAATTATGGGAAGACAAATTCCAATATTCAATACAGAAAAGTGTAAGGGCTGCGGTCTTTGTGTTAAGGGATGCAGACAAAAAGAGTTAGAAGTAATAGATAAGAAAATAGTACATAAAGGTAAGGCTTGTGTTAATTGTGGCGAATGTGTTAGAATGTGCCCATTTGGAGCTGTAACAGCATCAGAAAAGGGAGCAGAAATATTTATTGGAGGACGTTTTGGAAGAGAAATGCATATGGGAACATCTCTAGGAAGAATATTCAAAGAAGAAGAAATCGTACATGTAGTAGATACAATAGTTGAATATTATAGAGAAGTAGGGCAACATAGAGAAAGAATATCAGGTGTTATGGATAGAATAGGCACTAAAGTATTTATAAAGAATGTATTAGATAGATTATAAAATGTAAAGAGCTTTAGAAGACAGAAGAATGTTAACTTAAGCTCTTTTTTAAGTATATAAAGCTAAATGAAAAAGTGTTACGAAAAAATATATAAAACATGAGGATATTAATCTTAAAAAAAGTTTAATAAGTGTATTTATTATGAGATTATATGTACATAAATAGGCCAATATGTTATTTTAGATATAGGTAAAAATACAAGGAGGAATTTATTTTGGAAAACGAAAGAATATTTAATGAAAGTAGAAGATATATGCCGGGTGGAGTAAATAGTCCTGTAAGAGCATATAGAGGAATGACTATGACTCCTCCAATAATAAAGTCTGGAAAAGGCGTAAAAATAATAGATGAAGATGAAAATGAATATATAGATTTTGTATTGGCATATGGACCATTATTATTAGGACATTGCAATGATAGAGTAGTGAAAGCTATTAAGGAGACAGCAGAAAAATCAATAGCTTTTGGAGCACCTACTAACTTAGAGCTTGAAATGAGTAAGTTTTTATGTGAACATATGCCTAATATAGATATGATAAGGATGGTTAACTCAGGTACTGAAGCGACTATGAGTGCAATTAAACTTGCTAGAGGATATACCAAAAGAGATAAGATAGTTAAATTCGCAGGATGTTACCATGGACATTATGATGGATTTCTAGTAGAAGCAGGATCAGGAGTTTTAACAGGAAACATCCCAGGGTCTCCAGGAGTTCCAGAAGATAGTATAAAAAATACTTTAATTGGTGTATATAATGATGAAAAGCAGATTGCAAATTTATTTAAAGAGTATGGAAATGAAATAGCTGCAGTAATTATAGAACCAGTAGCAGGAAATATGGGTGTAGTTAAAGCAAAGGATAGTTTTATGCAGCTTTTAAGAACTTTATGTAATAGATATGGTTCACTTTTAATCTTTGATGAAGTTATGTCAGGATTTAGAGTAGACTTTAAAGGAGCTCAAACTTTATTTAATGTAGTACCTGACCTGGTAACTTATGCAAAAGTTATGGGTGGAGGTCTTCCATGTGGAGCTTATGGAGGAAAGAAAGAAATAATGCAGCATTTATCACCCTCAGGAGATGTATACCAAGCAGGAACAATGTCAGGTAATCCAATAGTAATGGCAGCAGGCCTTGCAACATTAAATGAGTTATATGATCATCCAGAGTATTATAATCATTTAGAAAGAATAGGAGATAAGCTTGTAGATGGATTAATGAAAGTAAGTGAAAAATATAACCTTCCTATAAAAATTAATAGAGTAGGTGCAATGCTTACAATATTTTTTAGTGAAGAGGAAGTTGATTCTTATGAAAAAGTTAAGAGGTGTGATCAAGATAGATTTAAAAGATACTTCCAACATATGCTGAAGAGTGGAATACATCTTCCACCATCACAATTTGAAACATTCTTCTTATCAACTGAACATAATATAACTCATGTTTATAAGTTCGTTAAGGCATTCGAAGAATTTGCTAAAAAGGAAATGAAATAAAATGTATAAAAGGCTGTTGAATAACTTGAGAATTAGTTGTTATTTAACAGCTTTGTTTATGAAAAGAAAAGAAAATAAAAGCATTATATAGGAAAATGAGTTAAAAATATGTTATTTTGGGATAAAGAAAGGGTGAAAGTATAAAAGAAGTTGTTGATTATTAATAGTAATTATTATAAAATTTTATAGTGATTTTATGTAAGGAGATAGGTATTATATGTACAGAGAAGAATTAAAAACTATAGCTGGAACAGCTAAAAAGAAAAACAAAATGTTTAAAAATACTCCATTAAAGTATGCTCTTTCATGTATACTTGGAGGTATGTACGTAGCATTTGGTACTATGCTTTCTTATTCAATGGGAGCTGGTCTTGAAGCTTCAGGATCAACTTATTCATATAAGATAGCAATGGGATTATCATTTGGTATTGCATTATGTTTAATTGTTTTTGCAGGTGCAGATCTTTATACAAGTAATAATATGGTAATGGCAATAGGTGCATCAGAAAAAGAAACAACTTGGGCAGATGCATTGAAATTATGGGGATTCTGTTGGATAGGAAACTTAATAGGATCTGTAATTCTTGCTTGGATGCTTGTTTATGGTGGATTAATAAATGATACATCAGCTGAATTTATTGCTCACTATGTTGATATGAAGACAAGTATTACTGTTGGGCAAATGATTATAAGAGGTATTTTATGTAACATGCTAGTATGTTTAGCTTCATGGTGTTCATATAAGGTTAAGAATGAAGCAGCTAAAGTATTACTAATTGCATGGTGTGTATTTGCATTCTTTACAGCAGGTTTTGAACATAGTATAGCTAATATGGGGCTATTTTCAATAGGTCTTATGGTTCCTCAAGGAGCAGGACTTGCTATAGGTAAAGTAATATCAAGTTTATTCTTTGTAACAATTGGTAACACAATTGGTGGAGCAATTGTTGTAGGTTTAAGCTACGTATTTATGACTGGAAAAGATAATAAATAATAAGATAAAGATGGACAACCTAATGGATGTTCATTTTTTAACATATAGAGAATATTTTGAATCAGGGTTATTATTCAAGCAAATCCCAAATATTGATATAGGTCTAAAAAATATATAATTATAAAGAGAAAATGAATTTATCTTATTAAGATAAACGGAGGTATACTTATGAATGAAATAGTACTGGGAAATCTTTTGGCATTTTTCTCAATATTTATTGATTATTTATTAATTAGACTTGGTCAAGGTTCTATATGGTTTATGGTATTAGCTTTAGCAAGTTTAATTTTAGGAAGTCCTATGGTAATTAATTATTTTAGCAGTGGTGTATTTCTTAAGATTGCAACTGTTGTTACTTCTTTATGGGCGTTATATAAAATATTTTTATATAAAAGAATATGTGATAGATATAATGCAAATGTTATAATTATTGTGGCAGGATTTATAATGCAGTTTATATCCAAACTGGTAATTCTAGGAATAGTATTATCGGCAGTTGGACAAGCAATGCTTATGGTTAAAGTAAAAAATAATGTTGCACCTAAAACTATTATCGAATCAAAAATAATAGTATCTAAGATGCGTAGAAAAGAAAAAAATAAATAGTATTTATAGGGGCTTTAATTTAAAGAGCCTCTATTTTTTAGGAGAAAATATGAAAATGAGATTAAAAAAAATTATAGGATTATTTGTATGTTTAGTAATGGTGTTATCTGTTTTTACGGAGTGTACTAAAAAAGACTCTGATAAAGTATTAAACTTTTTAAATTATGGTGAAAATATTGATGATGAAACATTAAAACTATTTAAAAAAGAATACGGAATAAAAGTAAATGTTGAAACTTTTGATGATATGGAAACTATGTATAACAAAGTTAAAAGTGGTGCTGTTAAGTATGATGTTATTCTTGTTTCAGATAGTTTAATGAGAAGAATGATAAATGAAGAGCTTCTTCAAGAGTTAAATAAAGATAATATTCCTAATATAAATCAAATGGATGAAAGTTATTTAAATTTAGATATAGATAAAGATAATAAATATTCAATACCTTATATGTTTGGAACAGTAGGACTTATTTATAATACTGACCATATTGAAGAGGATGTTGATTCTTGGGATATTTTATGGAATGAAAAATATAAGAATGAAATATTTATGTTTAACACTTATAGAGATACTATAGGAGCTGCTTTAAAGAGTTTAGGATATTCTTTAAATACAACTGATGAAAAAGAATTAAAAGAAGCTAAAGAAGCTTTATTAAGACAAAAATCTTTAGTTAAAATTTATGAAAGTGATTTAGGAACTCAAACTATTGCAAATGGTGAGACTTATGTTAATATGATTTGGTCTGGAGAGGGATTAAATCTTCAAGATGAATATCCAAATCTTAAGTATGTAGTTCCTAAAGAAGGGGCAAATTTCTGGATAGATAGTCTGTGTATTCCTAAAAATGCTGAAAATGTAGCAGGAGCTGAGAAGTTTATAAATTTTATTTCTGGTAAAGAAGCAGCTTTAAGAATAGCTGATGAAATTGGTTATACAACACCAAATAAGGAAGCAAGAGAAGAACAAAGTAACGAAGTTAAAAATAATCCAAATGCATATATGACAGAAGAAGTAATGTCACGATGTGAGATTTATAAGGATTTAGATACTGCTGACAAAGAAAGATATATGGATATATGGACAACCTTAGGAATTGAAGAAGCAGAATAATAAATTATTGTAGTTATATAAAAACTTTTGATATATAATAATATAAAAGGAGTGGTTATATGGACGACAGAATTATTGATTTTAATCAACTTAAAAATAAGGCTAAAGAAAAAGATGTAGATAAGCTTGAGAACTATATGTATTCTTTATACTATGAAATGGCTCAAGGAAAAATAACCATGGCTGATTTTACAAAAAATATTTATGAATATATGGAACAAGATAATATATCTCAAGATAAATTTTTAAATATGCAAAAAAAGTTAATGGAGAGGTATGGATTTGATTCTTCAATGATAGATGAGCAATTAAAAAATTTAGGTGTAGATAATGTAAATTATGATAATATAAGAAAAACTATGAGCTTTCAAGAAAAGTATAAAGATAGATTGGTTAATAAAGCTATGTCTTATTATACAATATCAAATGAAAAAAATAATATTGAAATAATAGTAGAGGAAGATAATGTAGTTATACAAAGTGAAGGAAAAATTGATTTATCTGATTTAGAACTTAGTGATTTCCTATGTTCATATAAAAAGGTACGTGAAGATAAGCCATTAAATATAAGGCTTTGTGAAAATGTTAAGAAATATAATTATTAAAAGTAAAGGTATCAAATATGATGCCTTTATTTTTATGTCCAAAATTCTATAAAAACCCCCTATTTTCCACTTTAAATTATATAGATTTTATATATAATAGTTATTAGAGTAAAAAGAGAAAAACAAGGAGGCGTACATGAGCGTATTACAAGTTAAAAATATAAATCATGGTTTTGGTGATAGAGCTATATTTGAAGATGTATCATTTAGATTATTAAAAGGTGAACACGTAGGGCTTATTGGAGCAAACGGTGAAGGTAAATCTACTTTTATGAACATAGTTACAGGAAATCTTATGCCAGATGAAGGAGATATAATTTGGTCAAATAATGTAAGAGTTGGATATATGGATCAGCATGCAGCCTTAAAAAAAGGTGAAAGTATAAGAGATGCATTAAGAGATGCTTTTAAATTCCTTTTTGATATGGAAGCTGAAATGAATGCATTATATGAAAAAATGGGAGACTGTACTCCAGAAGAATTAGAAAAGATGCTTGAAAGAACAGCTGTTATTCAAGACCTTCTAGATAATAATGGCTTTTACATAATTGATGCTAAAGTAGAAGAAGTAGCTAAAGGGTTAGGTCTTTTGGATTTGGGACTAGATAGAGATGTAGATGATTTATCAGGTGGCCAAAGAACAAAAATACTTTTAGGTAAGTTATTACTTCAAAATCCAGACATTCTTTTACTAGACGAGCCTACGAACTATCTAGACGAAGAACATATAGAATGGTTAAAGAGATATTTACAAAACTATGAAAATGCTTTTATACTAATATCTCATGATATCCCATTCTTAAACTCAGTAGTTAACTTAATTTATCATGTAGAAGAAAGAAAACTTACAAGATATGTAGGAGATTACAATGAGTTTAAGAGAATTTACGAAGAAAATAAAAGAAGATTAGAAGCAGCTTATGAAAAGCAGCAAAAAGAAATAGCAAGGCTTGAAGACTTTGTTGCGAGAAACAAAGCTAACGTAGCAACTTCAAACATGGCTAAATCAAGACAAAAGAAGTTAGATAAGATGGAAAGAATAGAGCTTGCAGGGGAAAAGCCAAAACCAGAATTTAATTTCAAAATTTCAAGATCCTCAGGGAAAGTTATATTTGAAACTAAGGATTTAGAAATAGGATATGATAAACCATTAACTAAGCCATTAAACCTTTATATGGAAAGAGGACAAAAAATAGCTTTAGTAGGAGCTAACGGTCTTGGAAAATCAACACTTCTTAAGAGTTTATTAGGTATAATAAAGCCTTTAAGCGGTACTGTTGAAAAGGGAGATTATCAATATATAGGATATTTTGAACAAGAAGATAGAAGTGATAATAATAATACTTGTATTGAAGAAGTATGGCAAGAGTTTCCTTCATTTACTCAATACGAAATAAGAGCAGCACTTGCTAAATGTGGTCTTACTACTAAACAGTTAGAGTCTAAGATAAAGGTTTTATCAGGAGGAGAAGCTGCAAAGGTTAGATTGTGTAAGATAATTAATAGTGAAACAAACATATTAATCTTAGACGAACCTACTAACCACTTAGATCAAGATGCTAAAGATGAATTAAAGAGAGCAGTTAAGGAATATAAAGGTTCAGTTTTACTTGTATCCCACGAACCAGAATTTTATAGAGATGTAGTAACTGATATTTGGAACTGTGAGGATTGGACATTGAAAATATGTGGTTCAACACAAAATAGATAGTTAAAAAGTCACCTAGATTGGTGGCTTTTTTTACGTAGTGCGCCCAGCATGGGCGTGCACTAATCGGTGAAAGTCCGTAACGGGGGCTGATAGTGCCAACCGTATAGCTTAAGACTGGTGTTAGTATAAAGTAGTGGATACATTAAATTTTGATAAAACTAAATCTGCAAGAGAAATAGGAAATGAGGAATTAAAATAGCTATTATAAGAATATATAAATCTAATAAAGGCATATATGGAGCACCTAGAATTCATTATATACTTAGCACAGAAGGCTTTACTGTCTCATTGAAAAGAGTTCAAAGAAAAATGTCTGAACTCGGGCTTTATGCAATAACTGTAAAAAAATGACAGATGATTTAGTAATTAAAGCTCTAAAGAGAGCTTATTACAATCA
>CAKVFO010000151.1 GCA_934746785.1 uncultured Clostridium sp.
AATACTTTGGTAAATATTACTTTGTACTATACATAAAAATATTAGCAACTCTGTACATTCTTATCTTAGCATTTATAATTCCATAGAAAGTTTTATAGAAATTTTTATATCAGCTAACAAATGGGTTAAATGCGAATGCATTTAACCCATTTGTCTACAAGCTGAAGGATTCAAACATTTGAATCCTCATTTTTCTATTTGTGGCTAGTATTGAAAATTATACAAATATAGCTTATATTGCATATCCAAATAACTGGATAGCTTCTTTGTCTACCATCAAATATTGATTAATAAGTTAAAAATCAACTTCTTCTCCTGTGTAAACACACTTGAATAATTTAACCATTTCATCTTTACTTATTTCTCTTGGGTTTGAACCAGTACAAGCATCTTCAATAGCTCTTTCTGATATTAATTCAACCTTAGCATTAAATTCATCTTCTGCAATACCATATTCTTTCAATGTAGATGGAATTGACATCTTCTTATTAAAGTCTTTAACTAATTCTATTAATGAATTTACTAATTCCTCTTCTGTAGTTCCTGATAATCCTGCGCTCTTAGCTATTTCAGCATATCTATCAGCACATTCCTTTGCATTGAACTTAATTACATATGGTAGGTAGATAGCATTAGCACAACCATGTGGAATATGGAATACTGCTCCTGTCTTATGAGCCATGCTATGACAAATACCAAGAAGTGCATTAGAGAATGCCATTCCTGCTAAACATTGAGCTGAATGCATTTCTTCTCTAGCAGCCATATCACCTTCATATGATTTATATAAATAATCCTTTATCATGCTTATAGCTTTTAATGCTAATGGATCTGAGAATACAGAATGTAATGTAGCTACATAAGCTTCTATTGCATGAGTTAATGCATCCATTCCTGTATAAGCAGTAAGTTTAGCTGGCATTGTTTCAGCTAACTCTGAATCAACTATTGCTACATCTGGTGTTATATTAAAATCAGCTAATGGATATTTTATTTCTGTCTTATAATCTGTAATAACTGAAAATGCAGTTACTTCTGTTGCTGTTCCACTTGTAGATGGAATAGCTAAGAACTTAGCCTTATTTCTTAGTTCTGGTAAAGAAAATGGCTTAGTTATATCTTCAAATTTTACTTCTGGATGTTCATAGAATATCCACATTGCTTTTGCTGCATCTATTGGAGATCCTCCACCCATTGCAATAATCCAATCTGGTTCAAAATCTCTCATAACTTCAGCACCTTTAAGTACAGTATCAACTGATGGGTCTGGTTCTACTCCTTCTATAAGTTTAGTTTCTATTCCAGCTTCCTTTAAATAGGCAAGAGCTTTATCAACGAATCCAAATCTCTTCATTGAACCTCCACCTAATACTAAAACAGCTTTCTTTCCTTTTAAGGCCTTTAATTGTTCTAACGAACCTTTTCCAAAATAAATATCTCTAGGTAATGTAAATCTCATTATATAGATCCCTCTCTTTCACAAATTCTACAAGTAAATTTTACCATTATAAAGATATATTGTAAAATTATTATGTTAAAAAGCTGTTGTGAATTTTCACAACAGCTCTTAAAAACTTATAAACTTATGAACAAATTAATTTATTATAGGCTAGATTATAACCAAAGTTGATTCTATTTTGAGTAATCGTAGAATCCTTTTCCTGTTTTTCTTCCTAACCATCCAGCTCTAACATATTTTCTTAATAATGTATGAGCTCTGTACTTAGTATCTCCAGTTTCAGTATATAAAACATCCATGATTGCTAAAACAACGTCTAAACCTATTAAGTCACCTAATGCTAAAGGTCCCATTGGATGGTTTGCACCATATTTCATTGCAGTATCGATATCTTCTACTGAAGCTACACCATCTGCATAGATTCCGATTGCTTCGTTAATCATTGGTATAAGTATTCTGTTAACTACGAATCCAGGAGCTTCTGCAACTTCTACTGGTTCTTTTCCTATTGCTACAGATAATTCTTTAACTGCATCAAAAGTTTCTTGAGATGTAGCTGCGCCTCTAATAATTTCAACTAGCTTCATAACTGGAGCTGGGTTGAAGAAATGCATTCCTATAACCTTTTCTGGTCTCTTAGTTGCTGATGCAACTTCTGTTATTGATAAAGATGAAGTATTTGAAGCTAAGATAGCTTCTGGCTTACAGATTTCATCTAATTCTGCAAATATTTCTTTCTTAATCTTCATGTTTTCTACAGCTGCTTCTACAACGATATCTGCATCAGCTGCTAATTTCATATCAGTAGTTCCTGAAATTCTTCCAAGGATAGCTGCTTTATCTTCTTCTGTCATTTTACCTTTAGCAACTCTCTTGCTTAAAGTCTTATCGATTCCGTTAATTCCTCTTTGAACGAATTCATCTTTAATATCTCTAACGATTACTTCACATCCACTTTGTGCAAATGCTTGAACAATACCTGCTCCCATTGTACCTGCACCAAGAACAAAAACCTTTTTCATTTTTGAAATCTCCCTTCGATCCCTATTTATTAAAACTTATCTATTTTGAATTATTTATTAAACTAATTCCTTAGCTTGAGCTATTAATTCAGGAATAACCTTCTTAACATCTCCAACTATACCGTAATCAGCAACCTTCATGATTGGAGCTGAATTATCTTTATTGATTGCAATAATCATATCTGAATCTTGCATACCTGCAACGTGTTGGATTGCTCCTGAGATACCACATGCTATATAGATTGATGGTTTAACAGTCTTACCAGTTTGTCCAACTTGGTATGCTGGATCTAACCATCCTTTTTCTACAGCAGCTCTTGAACCAGCAACAGTTCCGCCTAATACGTCTGCTAATTCTTTAAGAAGTTCGAAGTTTTCTTTAGAACCAACACCTCTACCACCAGCAACTATTACGTTAGCTTCTGAGATATCAATTATATCCTTCTTACTCTTAACTGTTTCTAATACTTTAGTTCTTATATCTGAATCAGCTAATTTAACTTCTACAGTTTCAACCTTAGCATCAGCAGAAGCAGTTTCAACTTTTTCAAATACTCCTGGTCTTACTGTTGCCATTTGTGGTCTATGTTCTGGACATGCTATTGTAGCCATTAAGTTACCACCGAATGCTGGTCTTGTAGCTAATAGATCTCCTGTTTCAACATCAACATCTAATGATGTACAGTCAGCTGTTAAACCTGTTGATAATCTAGCTGAAACTCTTGGTCCTAAATCTCTTCCTATGAAAGTAGCTCCTATAAATAATATAGATGGCTTTCTTTCTTCAGCTAAATCACAGATAACTTTTGTATAAGCTTCTGTTGTATAGTGTTCTAATTTTGGATCGTTAGCAACTAAAACTTCATCAGCACCGTGAGCTGTTAATGTTTCTGCTAATCCTTCTATGTTATTACCTAATAATAAGGCTGTTAATTTAACGCCTAATTTTTCAGCTATTTTCTTACCTTCTCCAAGTAACTCTAAAGATACTTTTTGTAATTGGCCTTCTCTTTGTTCAGCGAAAACCCAAACGCCTTTATAATCTGCTATATTCATAATTAAATTCCCCTCCTATTATCTTAGATGTAGTGTTTTTCTTTTAATTTTCCTAAAACATATTCTGCTGCTTCCTTAGCTGGTTTTTCAACTAATTCTCCAGCACCTTTAACTTCCTTAGTCATTGATTTCTTAACCTTAGTTGGTGAACCCTTTAATCCTAATTCTGATTTATCTACGTCGATATCATCAGCAGTCCATACCTTGATTTCATCATCAGAAGTTTCGAAAATTCTACCTACACTCATATATCTAGGTGAGTTTAATTCTTCAATTGCTGTTAAAAGACATGGAGTTTTAACTTCTACTATTTGATGTCCATCTTCTAATGCTCTGTTTATTGTTAATGTATTTCCATCAGCTTTAACTCCTTGAACGTAAGTTACTTGTGGAATATTTAAATGTTCTGCAATTTCTGGTCCAACTTGAGCTGTATCTCCATCGATTGCTTGTCTACCTGCAAGTACTATGTCATAGTCTAACTTAGCTATAACACCAGCAATTGCTTTTGAAGTTGCAAGTGTATCTGCTCCTCCAAGAACTCTATCTGTTAATAGGATTGCTTCATCAGCACCCATACATAATGCTTCTCTAAGTGTTGCCTTAGCCATTGGAAGACCCATGCTGATTACAGTTACTTTACCACCAAGTTGTTCTTTTAATGCTAAAGCTTCTTCTAATGCATGTTTATCTTCTGGATTCATGATTGATGGAACACCATCTCTTATTAATGTTCCTTTTACTGGATCTATCTTAACTGCTGTTGTATCTGGAACTTGTTTAACACAAACTACTATATTCATTCAAAACATCCTCCTATCTTAAAATGTTACCTGAGATAACCATCTTTTGAACTTCTGAAGTTCCTTCATAGATTTCTGTTATCTTAGCATCTCTCATCATTCTTTCTAATGGATATTCCTTAGTGTATCCATATCCACCAAGAATTTGTACTGCCTTAGTTGTAACTTCCATAGCTGTTTCAGCTGCAAATAACTTAGCTCTTGCTGCATCTACAGTATAAGGAACTCCGTTTTGTTTATTCATAGCTGCTTTATATACTAAGTGTTTAGCTGCTTGAATCTTAACATCCATTTCTGCAACGTACCATTGTAAACCTTGGAATGCTGAAATTGGTCTACCGAATTGTTTTCTTTCTTTCATGTAAGCTACAGCTTCTTCGAAAGCACCTTCTGCAATACCTAATGCTTGAGCAGCAATACCAATTCTACCACCATCAAGAGTCTTCATTGCGATTCCGAATCCTTTACCTTCTTTACCTATTAAGTTTTCTTTAGGTACTATACAGTTTTCCATAATAAGTTCTGTAGTAGATGATGCTCTAATACCCATCTTATTTTCAAGGCTTCCTACTGAGAATCCTGGGAAATCTTTTTCAACTATGAAAGCTGAAATTCCTTTTGTTCCCTTGCTCTTATCAGTCATAGCAAAGATTATGAAAGTTTCTGCAACTCCACCATTAGTTATGAAGATTTTTGAACCATTTAATACATAGTGGTCGCCTTCAAGAACTGCAGTTGTTTGTTGTCCAGCTGCATCTGTACCTGCTCCTGGTTCAGTTAAACCGAAGGCACCGATTTTCTTACCTTGGCAAAGGTCAGCTAAATATTTTTCTTTTTGTGCTGGAGTACCATTTTCATTAATTACTGATGCACATAATGAAGTGTGAGCTGAAAGAATAACCCCTGTAGTAGCACAAACTTTTGATAATTCTTCTACTGCAATAATGTATGATAATACATCACCGCCTGCTCCTCCTACTTCCTTTGGAAATGGAATACCCATCATTCCAAGGTTAGCCATCTTTTTAACATTTTCCATTGGGAATTCTTCTGTTTCATCGATTTGAGCAGCTATTGGTTTAACTTCATTAACTGCGAAATCTCTAACCATTTGTTGTACTAATTCTTGTTCTCTAGTTAATTTGAAATCCATTTATTAACCCTCCTTAAATTTATAAGTTTATTTATTTTTAAAGTTCTTTTCTCTCTTTTCTAAGAAAGCTGTCATACCTTCTGTTTGATCTTCAGTAGCAAAACACTTACCGAAATCTTCTGATTCAATTTTTACAGCACTAGCTATATCAACTTGAGCACCTCTGTTTATTGCATCCTTACAGTATTTAACTGCCATTGGTGCATTAACCATTATTGCTTTAGCCATAGCTTTTGCTTCATCCATAAGATTTTCAAGTGGGACAACTTTATTTACCAAACCTATTTGTAATGCTTCATCAGCCTTAACCATTCTACATGTATAAATCATTTCTTTAGCTTTTGCTAAGCCAACCAATCTTGATAATCTTTGAGTTCCACCAAAACCTGGTGTTATACCTAAACCTGCTTCTGGTTGTGCAAATTTAGCTTTTTCAGATGCTATTCTTATGTCACATGACATAGCTAATTCGCATCCTCCACCTAAAGCGAATCCAGAAATAGCAGCTATTACAGGCTTGTCTAAGTTTTCAAGTCTTAAAAATACTTTATTTCCTAAAGTACCAAATGCTTTTCCTTCTTCTTCATTTAAATCTTTCATTTCTGATATATCAGCTCCAGCTACGAAAGACTTTTCTCCAGACCCCTTTAAGATTACAGCATAAATATTGTTATCTTTTTCTAGGTCATCAATTACAGCATCAAGGTCTTTTAAAGTTTCTGAATTTAAGGCATTTAAAGCTTTTGGTCTATTTATAGTAACAACAGCTAAATGTTCTTCCTTTTCTAAAATTACATTCTTTAATTCCACTTTTTTCCCTCCTTAATTTATTAACTTGTCATAAGTATCATTTATTTACATCAATAAAACTTTTTCCCATATTTTTTCTCAAAAAACTCCACAGTTTTGTTAATATTATAACAATCTGTGGCAAAAAAATAATTGAAGCCTTTCAACTTCAATTATGATTATAATACCTTGTTAAATTTTTTGCAATAATTTTTCTGAGATTTTTTGCTAAATTAATAAACATTTTTCCTTTGTTTACTTTTTATACTTAACATTACTGTTCCTTACTATGAAGTTGGTAAATCAGAGTCAGCATACTTTCACTTAAATGTACATTCTCAACTATCACACTATCTGGCACATTCAAGTCTACAGGCGCAAAATTCCAAATTCCCTTTACTCCACCTTCCACTAATTCATCGCAAACCTTTTGAGCATTTATTTTAGGAACACAAATTATTCCTATATCAATATTATTTTCATTCAAATGTTCTTTTAATGTATCTATTTCTCTTATTTCAATATCTTGAATCTTCATTCCTACAAGCTTAGGATTAGCATCAAAGATACCTGTAAATTCAAAACCTAGTTTACCAAATCCATTATAGTTAGCAATTGCCTGACCTATATTTCCAGCCCCAATTAAGACAGCTCTATATTCCTTATTTAATCCAAGAATATCTCTAATTTGATTATACAGTTCTCTAACGTTATAGCCATATCCCTGCTGACCAAAATCCCCAAAGCAATTTAAGTCTTGACGTATTTGTGAAGCAGTAAATCCTATTTTTTCTCCTAGCTCCTTAGATGAAATTCTGTCAACATCATTAGCTAATAACTCCTTAAGATATCTATGATACTTAGGTAACCTTTTTATTACAGCCATAGAAATATTTTTTTTCTTTTCCATACTGTTCTCCTCTTTATAATCTTTTTTTTAACAATCCTATGTAGCATAAAACATTTCATATATTATAACTACTTAATTATATCTTAACATAAATCTAATATAATTTTCTATTAAAATATTGTATTATATAAATAAGTAGTAACCAAATCTCAACGATTTTAATCACTACTTTTTTTAATTTGCTTATATTTTTATAAAAACAAATGTTCAATTAAAATTTTAATCCCCATAAATACCAAAATTATCCCACCAATTAATTCTGACTTTGACTTTAATAGTTTTCCAAAAGCTCTTCCTACATATACAGCAATAAAACTTAAAACTAAAGTCGTACATGAGATAAGTAAAGCGGAAGATACAATGTCTATATTTAAAAATGCAAAGCTTACACCAACTGCTAATGCATCTATACTAGTTGCTATGGCAAGAATTAGAAATTTTTTATTACTAAAATCAACTTCATTCTCCTCCTCAGTTTCAGTTAATGATTCATACATCATTTTTCCTCCAATAAAAGCTAGAAGCCCAAATGCAATCCAATGATCTATCCATTCTATATTTTTAGTAAATTTAACTCCTAATAGCCATCCTATAAGTGGCATAAGACCTTGAAAAATACCAAAAAACAGCCCAGCTTTAGCAGCTATTTTTAACTTATTCTCCTTTGTTGTATTTAATCCCATGGTTAATGATACAGCAAAAGCATCCATAGATAGCCCTATTCCTATCATTAGAATTGATAAAATGTTCATAATAATATTCCTTTCTCAATTAATAGTATTAGCACTTTTACTTTTTTTATAATTTTTATAGTACAAAGTGGCTGACGCCACGCTTTTCAGCGCAGGAAGCCACTTTGTCACAGCCTGTCAAAAGGTTCTAAAATCAAAATTGGAGGATAGAAGTAATATTTTTATGCTCCAAATTACAACCAGTCGCTTAAAAATATTGCTTCTACC
>CAKVFO010000152.1 GCA_934746785.1 uncultured Clostridium sp.
GAAATACATGATGGTCCTGCTCAATATTTAGCAAGCTCTCTTATGAGGATAGATTTTTGTAAAATGCTGCTAAATAAAAACTTAAGTGATGGCTTAATAGAACTTGAAGATTTAAAAGGGAATTTGAAAAAGACTTTAAAAGAAGTTAGAAATATAATATTTGATTTAAAACCTCCATTTTTAAATGGTGTTACTTTAGTAGCAGCTCTAGAGGATTTGATGGAAGCCTTCCAAGAAGAATGTGCTACAGAAATTAAAATGAAGATTAGAGATAATGGCGTTATTTTAGATTATATTGTAGAAGTTGCGGCGTATAGAATAATACAAGAGATTTTATCTAATGTTAAAAAACATGCTGAAGCTAAAAACGTAGATGTGAGATTAGAATTGACAAAAGAAACTGTACATATAAATATTAGAGATAATGGTAAGGGCTTTGATATTGACACTTTAATAAAAAATTTGAGAAGAAATAGTAAAAGCTATGGAATAACAGGAATATATAATAGGGTTGAAGAATTAGGAGGAACAATTAAGGTTAATACAAGCATAAATAAGGGTACAGAATATAAAATAAAGCTGCCTGCATTTAGGGGGAAAGATGAAAGTGATAAAACTAGCAATAACTGATGATCATGCTTTGATAAGAGAAGGTTTAATAAGAATATTAAGTTATGAAAAAGATTTAGAAATAGTAATTGAGAGCGATAGCGGAGAAGACTTAATTGATAAACTTCAATTTATAAAACCAGAGGTAATACTTTTAGATATTAATATGGATAAATTAGATGGTGTTGAAACATTAAAGATTATAAAAAAGAAGTGGCCTGATATTAAAGTTGTTATTTTAACAGTTGAAAAACAAAGAAGAAAGATTAAAGAAGTTCTAAGCTGCGGGGCAGATGGCTATGTTTTAAAAGAATCAGCTGGTGGAGAAATTACTAGTGCAATAAGAGAGGTAGTTTCTGGCGGGCTATATATAGATAAATCATTAATGCAGACAATGTTTATGGAAGATATGGTGGGAACAAAAGAAAGTAAGTTAGATGATCTTTCAGATAGAGAGTTAAATGTATTAATTATGTTGTCTAAGGGACTGAAAAACAAGGAAATAGCTGATAAACTTTATTTATCGGAAAAAACTGTGAAGAATTATGTTACAAGTATTTTTAGGAAAATAGATGTAGAAGATAGAGTACATGCAACAATTTATGCTTTGGAAAATAATCTTGATGAATATTATAAGATGAAAAAATCTGAAATAGAGGAAAAATCAAAAAAAGGACTAAGGTCCTATTAAAAAAAGGACTTTAGATTCTAGTTGAATGGTAAAAAAAATTATATAATAAATACATAGGTAATGACCTTTTGCTTCAGAAAATAAATTACCCATGATTTATTTTAATAGTTTCCCACCTATTTTGAAGCAAAAATAAAATTTTTATCGTTTGCAGTTAAAAGGTAGTATCAAAATATAGTTTGGTACTATTCCTAGATAAAAAAGTGAGGATTCAATTTTATGAATCCTCACTTTTTTGTGCATTATCAATGGGACTTTGGTCCTATAAAAAAAGGGACTATTGATATCTTTTTATTTTTGCTAAAAGTTATATAATTAAATCATAGTATTAACCTCTTGCTTAAGTAAATTAACCCATGATTTACTAAATAATAGTTTCCCACCTATTAAAGCAAGTAATATTTTATCGTTTGTATTAAAAATAATGTTTCTAAAAGTGTTTCTTTTAGAAGCATTATTTTTTTGTACATATCTTTATGATGTAGTTTGATGATATAATTTAATCTGGCAGGTGATATTATGTATGGAGAGAAGATTAGATATAGTATTGAATATAGTAAAAGAAAAACTGTAGGGATAATTATAAATGAAAATGGAGAAGTAATTGTTAGGGCGCCTTTAGGAGTAAACATAGAATATATTGATGAATTGATAGAGAAGAAGAGAAACTGGATTGTTGAAAAAGTAAGAGCTTTTAGAGAAAGAGAGCAGCTTAAGGAAGATGAAGTCATGTATCTTGGGAAGGTATGTAAGAAGAGGATTGTTGAACAGAAATTTTTAAAAAGGAATTTTGTTTATTTTAAAGATAATACTTTTATCTTAAATGTTTCAAATTCTTCTGAAGTAGAAAAAACTCTTGAAAAGTGGTTTAGAGAAGAATGTTATAAAAAGGTAAAAGAAGTTATAGATAAACATATAGGCTGTTTTACAGTAGCACCAAAAGAAGTGAAAATTAAGCAGCAGAAGAGAAAGTGGGGATGTTGTACTTATGATGATAGGATTTTTTTAAATTGGCATATTATAATGGCAAGAGAAAGTGCTATAGAGTATGTTATAGTTCATGAGCTGTGTCATATGGTACATAAAAATCATTCTAAGGAGTTTTGGAACTTAGTTCAAAAGATATATCCTAATTATAAAGAGGAGCATCTATATCTTAAAGAAAAGGGATATTTGATGAAAATATAGAAAAATATTATATATTACAGGAATTGAGGTTAAATAAAACAGATAGAGTGAATTCTATCTGTTTTACTTAACTTGTATAAAATTTTAAAAAGAGTTTTATTTCTTTAATGTTACTTCCATTTGTGGATATGGAATGTTAATTTTTTCTTCATCAAATCTTATTTTTGTTTGTTCTAATAGATAAAAACGTACTGGATGATAGTCATCATTTTTAACCCATACACGAACTAAAAATATAACTGCATTATCACCATGTTCACATATATTTATAAAAGGTTCTGGATCTCTTAATATTTTACTGTTTTTATTAACTACTTCAGTAAGAACTTTTTTAACATGGTGTACATTAGATTCGTATCCTACACCAAATTTTAAATCTATTCTTCTTGTAGATTTTAGTGAATAGTTAATTATTGTTGAGTTAACAATATTTCCATTTGGAATTAGTATTTCATTATTATCAACAGTACTTATTTCAGTATAGAATAGGCTGATTTTCTCTACTGTTCCAATATTGTTGGCGGTTTCTACAAGATCACCAACCTTAAAAGGTCTTATGAATAATAAGATTACTCCTCCAACGCAATTAGATAAACTTTCTTTTAAACCTAAACTGAGAGCAACACCTACAGAAGCTAGTACAGTAGCAAAACCTGTTGTATCAATTCCAAGGTATCCAAGTATAGAAAGAATTAATAAAAATTCTAATATTACTTTTACTAGACCATTTAAAAAGCTATGTAATGTAGGGTCGAAATTTCTATTGTTAAAAAATTTTTCTAGAGATTTCATAAATCTTTTGATTAATTTCCATCCTATAACAAGGAAAACTAAGGCAAAAATTATTTTTATACCACGGCTCATCGCCCAATCTATTAATTTTTCTAATAGTTTTTCTATGTTCATTTAATCTCCTCCTAGTTATTGTCCAGATATAAGTATAATTTTTTTTATAAAATAATACAATAATAAATATTAGGGTATTATTCACAACAATACATTTCTGTGATGATATTTAATAAATTATTGATAAATTACTAAGTATTGCTGCAAATTATTAAAACTTTAATAGTGTAGAAAGTGACGATATGGAATAATGTAGAATATGTTGTGATTATTTTAAAATATTTATATTGGGGGATGGAAAGAATGGTAGGAAAGAAAAAAGTAGGTCTTATTTTAGCAGGTGTAATGTGGATTTCAATGTTTGCAGCATGTTCAACAGACAATAATACTTCAAAGGATATTAAAAAAGTTGGTATAGTTCAGTACATACAGCATCCAGCTTTAGATGCTTCAAATGAAGGTTTTGTAGAAGGATTAAAGGAAAAGGGCTATGAAGAAGGAAAGAATTTAGAAATTGAGCAACAAAACGCTCAAGGTAAGATAGATGTGTCTCAACAACTTGCAGGACAATTTGTTACAGGAAAGAAAAATCTTATTTTTGCTATAGCGACACCAACAGCACAAGCAGTGTTAAATGCAACTAAGGATATTCCAATTGTATTTACTTCAGTAACAGATCCAGTAGATGCAGGATTAGCTGATAGTTTAGAAAGTTCAGGGAAGAATATTACAGGAACTACTGATAAGGTGAATATTGATGAACAATTACAATTATTTAAGAAGATATGTCCAAATGCTAAAACAATGGGTGTAGTTTATACAACATCTGAAGCTAATTCAACTAATCAGGTTAAAGAACTTAAAGAAGCAGCACCTAAATATGGTTTTACGATAAAGGAAATAGGAGTAGCTAATATAAATGAAATAAATCAAAATTTAAGTAATTCAATTTCATCAATTGATTGTTTATATGTACCAACAGATAATAATGTTGCAGCATCATATTCTTTAGTTGGAGGTATATGTGTTAAGAATAATATACCAATAATTTCTGCAGAACCAGCTTTAGTTAAACAGGGAGGTTTAGTCTCGAAGGGAATAGATTATTTTGAACTTGGTAAAATGGCTGGAATTAAAGCAGCAGAAATATTAGACGGTAAAAAGCCAAGCGAAATTAAGATAGAACCAATGAAAGAGCTTAAAATAACAATAAATACAGAAGTTGCAGAAAAACTAGAAATTAACATTCCAGAAGATATACAAAGTGCAGCTGAAAAGGTAACTGGAGGGGTTAACTAGTGGATTTACTAATAAATATTTTAGAACAAGCTGCACTATTTTCTTTAGTAGCTATAGGAACGTATATAACTTATAAAATATTAGATTTTCCTGATATGACTGTTGAAGGAAGTTATCCTTTAGGTGCATGTATTACAGCAGTATTATTAGTTAAGGGAGTAAATCCTTGGATTGCAATTTTAGTGTCAATTTTAGGCGGAGCTCTTGGCGGCTTTGTAACAGCTTTCTTACATGTTAAACTTAAGATTTCAAATCTTATGTCAGGGATACTTTCAATGATGGCATTATATTCTATAAATCTTACTATCATGGGGAAATCTAATACTTCACTTATAAATATTAATAACCTTTTTAAAGGAGGACTTCCAGTCTTACTTATAGGAATAATTATTCTTATAGTAGTTAAAGTGCTTATAGATTTATTTATGAAAACTAAACTTGGATTTTTATTATTTGCTGTAGGAGATAATGAACAGGTTGTAACTTCCTTGGGAGTAGATAAGGGAAACATTAAAATATTAGGTTTAATGGCAGCAAATGCTTTAACAGCTTTAGCAGGAGCATTGACATGTCAATATCAAGGTTATGCTGATGTAGGAATGGGTACAGGCGTAGTAGTAAAGGGTCTTGCCTGTGTAATTATAGGTGCTTCTCTTTTAGGAAGATTATCTTTTGTTAAATCAACTACTCAAGCGATTATAGGTACAGTTATTTATTATGCAGCAATTACTTTAGCTTTGAAACTTGGTTTAAATCCAAATCTATTAAATCTTTTAACTGCTATAGTAATAGTAGTAGCATTAAGCTGTGAATCTAATATATTTAAGAAGAGAAGAAAAAAAGTAAAAGGTGGTGTTAATAGTGCTAAAAATTCAGCAGCTGTCTAAGGTGTTTTATCCTAATACCATTAATGAAAATAAGGTATTTGAAGATTTTAATGTAGAAGTTAAAGAAGGAGAGTTTGTAGTGATTATCGGTTCTAATGGAGCAGGTAAATCAACACTTTTAAACATGATAGCAGGAAGTTTAGTAAGTGATGAAGGTGCTATCTTGATAAATGGAAAAGATGTTACTTATGAACCAGAATATAAGCGTTCTCGTGAAATTGGAAGGGTATATCAAAATCCATCAGTTGGTGTTTCTCCAAAGATGACTATATTAGAAAATTTAGCCCTTGCTGATAATAAAGGTAAAACATATGGGTTAGGTTTTGGAGTTAATAAAAAGAAAATTGAGTTTTATAAAGAACTTTTAAAAGAAGCTGATTTAGGTCTTGAAGATAAGCTTTATAATAAAATAGAACTTTTATCAGGGGGACAAAGACAGGTTTTGACTCTTCTAATGGCTGTTATGTCAAATCCTAAGCTTCTTTTATTAGATGAACATACGGCAGCACTTGATCCTAAAACATCAGAAAAGGTTATGAATATTACAAGAAAGATTGTACGTGAAAGAAAGATTACAACTTTAATGGTAACTCATAATATGAAATATGCTATTGCTGCTGGTAACAGATTATTTATGATGCATCAAGGGAAAATTGTTGTTGATGTTAGCGGTAAGGAAAAGAAAGAGCTTAATATAGATAAGTTGATGCAATTATTTGAAAAAGTTAATATTAAGGATGATTTAAGTGATAGAACTCTTTTTGGATAGATAAATTTAAAAATTCACTTGATTACAAGAATGAGGTACTTTTAGCAGTACCTCATTTTGTGATTATAGTTTTACTTTTCTACTATTCATAAATATTATAAGGTAATTCTGTAGCTGGGTTATTATTTATTACCAAGCTAAATAAGTGTGGTAATTTTTTCAAGGGTGAAATGTCAGTAATATTATTATAATTTAAAAATAGTATAGATAAATTTTTTAAGTTTAGTAAAGGTGTAACATCACTAACATTGTTTTTTGGTAAATATAATTCAGTAAGATTAGTTAAGTTTTTTAAAGGAGTTAAATCAGATACTTTATTAAATTGTAAAGATAGAGTAGTAAGCTTTGTTAAGTCTTTCAAAGGTGATAAATCAGTAATATCATTATAATCTAAATTTAAATTAGTTAGGTTAGTTAGTGTGCTTAAAAATGAAAAATCATCTATATTTGTTGAATTTAAATCTAATTTCTTTAAGTTTTTAAAGTTAGCTAAAGGTAAAGTGTCTATAATATTAGTATAAGAAATATTTAGTGTTTCAAGGTTTGTTAATGATGATAAACAAGAAATATCTTCAATTTTATTTGATTCTAAATTAAGTGATTTAAGTTTTGTAAGACTGGCTAGTTCATGAAGCATTCATTTGAGTAAGTCTTCAAAAAGTGTTAGTATATAGTAAGTAGAAAATAGGCTTATTAAGCCATAGGAAGAGGTTGTATATGTATAAACCATTAGCAGATAAAATAAGACCTGAGACTTTAGAAGAGGTATGCGGGCAAAAACATATATTAGGTAAAAATAAAATTTTAGATAGAATAGTTAAAAGCGGAAGTATAAGTAATATGATATTTTATGGGCCTCCTGGAATAGGTAAGACAACAGTTGCTAATATAATTGCAAAGAGCTGTAATAAGCAGTTTTATAAACTTAATGCAACGAATTGTTCCATTAAAGATATTCAAGATATTTGTAAGGACTTAGATACTTTTATGGGGAGAAATGGTGTCCTTTTATATTTAGACGAGATTCAAAACTTTAATAAGAAGCAGCAGCAGAGTCTTCTTGAATATATAGAGGATGGGAGAATAACTTTAATAGCATCAACAACAGAAAATCCCTATCATTTTGTGTTTAAAGCCCTTTTATCAAGATCTACAATCTTTGAATTTAAGCCTTTAAGCATTGATGATGTTAAGGAAGCTTTACATCGAGCTGTTGAAATTCAAAAGAAGGATTTTAAGGAAACAGAGCTTATTGTAACAGATGAAGCTATAGAGTATTTTGCCCTTGCTGGAAATGGTGATGTTAGAAAGGCTATTAATGGTCTTGAAGTTGCTGTTAACTCTACTTATCCAGATGAAAACAAACAGGTTAAAATAGACTTGGAAATTGCTAAAGAAAGTACACAGACTAGAGTTATTTCTTATGATATGAATGGTGACAGTCATTATGATTATTTAAGTGCTTTTCAAAAATCTATAAGGGGAAGTGACCCAGATGCAGCTATTCATTATTTAGCTAGACTTATTAAGGCTGGAGATTTAATTTCTATATGCAGAAGACTTCAGGTAATTGCAGCAGAGGATATTGGAATGGCTTATCCTCAAGGTTATCCTATAGTTAAATCTTTAGTGGATGCTGCAAAGGAGTTAGGTTTCCCTGAAGCTAGAATTCCTTTAGCTGAAGCAGTCATTTTGTTAGCTACAGCACCTAAATCTAATTCTGCCTGTATTGCAATAGATCAAGCTTTATCAGATCTTGAAACTAATGAAATTGGAGATATACC
>CAKVFO010000153.1 GCA_934746785.1 uncultured Clostridium sp.
AAACTTAGAGTTTCTAAAAAGTTTAAAGGAGAATTAAAGATATCAAGAGGGGAAAAAGTTGCCTTTTGTTTAGAAAAGGACTATGAAGAGTTGTATTTTAAAAAAATAAATCAAATTTTAGTACCTATAGTATATAGTGGAGAGTTTAATGATTTTAAAAATGTAAAACATATTTATATGAAAGATGCTGCCATGAAATTTAAAGTACTAAGATTTAAGGAAAACTATATTTTGGCTGTAACTATGCAGGGAGGCATTTTTAGAGCAGAAAAGGGTATAAATGCACCAAATTTAGATAGAAGTCTCTTATGCCTTACAGATAAAGATAAAAGGGATATTGAATGGGGTTTGACTAGAGGCATTAACATAATTACATTATCTTATGTTTCTAAAGCTGATGATGTAAGGGAAGTTAAAAGCTTTATAAAGGAAATAAAACATAAATATAAAATTAAAAATAAAGTTAAATTATATTCTAAAATAGAATGTAAAGAAGGCTGTGATAATTTTGAAGAAATACTTAAAATAAGTGATGGAATAGTACTTGGAAGAGGGGATTTAAAAGGGGAAGTTGATATAACTAATATTCCTATAATTGATAAGACAATAATAAATAGAATGAAGAAAAGTCGAAAAAAACTATTTATTGCGACTTATCTTTTAGAACATATGAGTAAATTTTCGACTCCATCTATAGGAGAAATTGATGATATATATAGGTTTATAAATAGCAGAGTAAATGGGTTTATTTTATGTACAGAGCTTACTGTTTCTAGAAGGCCTGAAAAAATTATAAAAGCCCTTAAAACCTTTATAAATATATATTCACACTAAATAAAATCTAAGATGTAGAAAAGAAAATATCTATATCTTAGATTTTTTAATCCAAAACATGACTATTGAGAAATTCCTTATAGCGTGTTATTATTTAGAATTGATTTATATTGAAGGAATGATAGAAATGAATTTTACAGTAATAGATTTTGAAACAGCTAATGAAAAGCGAAATAGTGCTTGTTCGTTAGGAATAACAAGAGTTGAAGGAAATAAAATCATTGAAGAAAAATATTTTTTAATAAAGCCTCCAGAAATGAGATTCCTTCCTCAAAATATATGGATACATAATATTTACCCAGAGGATGTTAAACATGCACTAACTTTTGATAAAATATGGCCTGAAATTAAAGAGTATTTTGAAGGAGAACTTGTAATAGCACATAATGCATCTTTTGATTTAAGTGTTTTAAGAAGTCTTTTAGATACATATGATATTGAATATCCTTATTTGAAATATGCCTGTACAGTAATCTTAAGCCAGAATCATATAGAAGATGTTAAAAATCATAAGTTAAATACTTTGGCAGAATATGTGGGACATAAATTTAAACATCACCATGCAGGAGAAGATGCTGAAGCTTGTGCTAAAGTTATGCTTTACCTTTGTAAAAAACTAGGTATAAATGATTTATTATCTTTAAATTTAAAAGGTGGAATAACATTAGGTGAGTTATATCCAGGCGGCTATACTCCATGTTCTTCTCTTATTAAAAGAAAAAATAGATTAACTAAGAAAGAAGCCTTTAAAATTAAAGATATTAATTCAGACACTGATTACTTTAGAAACAGAGTAGTTGTTTTTACAGGTCCATTAAATTCTATGAAAAGGTATGAAGCATCCTCTTTAGTTTATAAACTAGGTGGAACAGTTGGAAGTTCAGTAACTAAAAAAACTGAAGTATTAGTTACAGGAATAAAAAATCGTGAAAGAATGGATAATGCTTATAAAAGTACAAAACTTAGAAAAGCAGAAAAACTTATTAAGGAAGGACAACAGATTGATATATTAAGTGAAGAGGAATTTTTATCTTTATCATTAAATAAATAACTGTTTTTTTCTTTTTAGATATAGTAAAATAAATAAGATTAATATAAGGAGGCAGAATTATTTTGAGTAAAGTAATTGTTATTGGTGCTGGACCAGCTGGTATGATGGCTGCAATGACTGCAGCAAATAATGGTCACGAAGTAACTCTTCTTGATGGTAATGAAAGAATAGGAAAAAAGTTATTCATTACTGGTAAAGGAAGATGTAACGTAACTAATGCAAAGGATATTTCAGAATTCTTTGATTTTATACCAGGTAATCCACACTTTTTATATAGTGCTCTTTATACCTTCACAAATGAAGATACTATGAATTTTTTTAAAAATGAAGGAATAAAGTTAAAGGTAGAAAGAGGGGACAGAGTATTCCCTGAATCTGATAAATCTTCAGACATTATAAGAGGTTTATCTAATGGACTTTCAAAAGCACATGTTAAAATAATGTTAAAGCATAAGGTAACAGATGTTGTTTATAAAGACAATATGATAAAAGAGCTTATTATAAATGATAATGAAAAGTTTAAAGCAGATCATTATATAATAGCTACAGGAGGAGCTTCTTATCCATTAACAGGTTCTACGGGGGAAGGCCAAAAATTTGCTAAAAAACTTGGACATAGGATAGTAGATTTAAAACCTTCTTTAGTTCCAATTGAAATAAAGGATCAATGGGTTAAAGAAATAATGGGACTTTCCCTTAAAAATGTTGCAATAAACCTTAAAGAAGGAAAGAAGAGTCTTTATAAAGACCAGGGTGAAATGATATTTACCCACTTTGGAGTTTCAGGACCTATAATGCTTAAAACAAGCAGATTTATAAAAGGTGGAACATACACTTTAAGCATTGACTTAAAGCCAGCTTTATCTATGCAGGACCTAGATAAGAGAGTTCAAAAGGATTTTCAAAAGTACATAAATAAAGATTTCAAAAATTCTTTAGATGAACTTTTACCTAAAAAGTTAATACCTTTAATAATAAGATTCTCTGAAATACCAGAAAATAAAAAGGTAAATGAAATCACTAAGGAAGAAAGAAAGAGACTTGTATCATTAATAAAAGAACTTAAGATGGATGTTAAGGGATTAAGACCAATAGCAGAAGCCATTGTAACTGCAGGCGGAGTTGATACTTTAGAAATAGATCCATCAACAATGAAATCAAAGATTATAGATAATTTATCCTTTGCAGGTGAAGTTATTGATGTTGATGCTTTTACTGGAGGATACAATGTTCAAGTAGCATTATCTACAGGTTTTATTGCTGGCTTAAATATTTAGCTTGTAGAAAATAGTAAAAAATTATATAATTTAATAAGAGTTTAAAATAAGAAGGGTGGAAAAGCACTTTGAAAATATGTGTCGCTATTGATGGACCTGCAGGAGCAGGAAAAAGTACTATTGCTAAACTTGTAGCTAAGGAATTTAATTTAATGTACATAAACACAGGTGCTATGTACAGAGCAGTAGCACTTAGAGCTAAGGAAAACAATTTAAATCCTGAAAATGTAGAAGAAATCGTAAATATCATAAAAGATATGAAGATGAAATTCGAAAATGATGATTTAATTCTTGATGGAGAAAATATTCAGGATAAAATAACAATGCCAGAAATAAGCTCAATGGTTTCTGCCTATGCTTCTATTCCAGAAGTTAGAAAGATGCTTGTTAATCTTCAAAGAGAAATGTCAAAGGAATTTGATGTTATCATGGATGGAAGAGATATAGGAACAGTAGTTTTAAAAGATTCACCTTTTAAATTCTTCTTAACAGCAACAGCTGAGGAAAGAGCAGACAGAAGATATAAAGAATTACAGCAAAGAAATATCGAATGTAATTATGATGAAATCTTAAAAGATATCATAGAAAGAGATTATAAAGATAGCCACAGAGCTGTAGATCCTTTAAAGAAAGCTGATGATGCTATGGAAGTAGATACAACAGGTTTAAATATTCAAGAAGTAACAAATGTAATCTGTGATGGCATAAAGGCTAAGTTAAACAAATAGTAATAGCTTTTTAGGAGTAACAATTATGAGAGATGTCAGACTAGCAAAAAATGCAGGTTTTTGCTTTGGAGTAAAACGTGCAGTAGACGAAGCATTAAAAATACAAAAAGAATACAATAAAAAAATATATACTTTAGGCCCTTTAATACACAATAATGATGTGGTAAAGTTCCTTGAAGATAATAATATATATGCCATAGAGAAAGATAATATTAACTCTTTAAAAGAAGGAGATGTTATCGTTATAAGATCTCACGGTGTTGGAAAAGAAGTATTTGAACTTCTTGAAGATAAGAAGTTAATAGTGAAAAATGCAACTTGTCCATTTGTAACTAAGATTCAAAAGAAAGTTGAAAAGTTTTCTGGAGATGGTTATGGTATAGTTATTTTAGGAGATAAAGAGCATCCAGAAGTAGTAGGAATTAACGGCTGGTGTAAAGACGATGCTGTAATTACAAAGGATGGTTCAATCACAGACAATCTGCCTGAAAAAGTATGTGTAGTTTCTCAAACAACTGAAAAGAAGCAGAATTGGGATAAGACTTTAGAAAATTTATCTCATACAAATTCAGAAGTTGAAGCATTTAATACCATATGTTTAGCAACTGATGAAAGACAAACAAGCGCAGAAGAGCTTTCAAAAGAAGTTGATACTATGATAGTAGTAGGTGGAAAACATAGTTCAAACACTACTAAGTTATATCAAATTTGTAAAGCAAACTGTGAAAACACAATTCATATAGAGAATTCCTCAGAATTAACTGATGAGTTTATAAATAATAAAAGTTTTAAGAATATTGGCATTACAGCTGGTGCATCAACACCAGATTGGATAATTAGGGAGGTTTTTAATATTATGCAAGATACTTTAAACAATGATGATCAATTAAAAATGATGGAAGAAATGGATAAGAGATTTAGAATAGGAGACGAAGTTGAAGGTGAAATACTTTCAATAAAAAGAGACGAAGTAGTAGTATCTTTAGTAGGATATAAGTCAGATGCAGTAATTCCATTTAAAGAATTAACAGCAATGCAGGATCCAAGCGTTATGGCTGAAGGATTAAATGTTGGTGATACAATTAAAGCTAAAGTTGTTAAACTTCAAAACAGCGATGGTTATGTAGTATTATCAAGACTTGAATATGAAAAGAAAGCAGCTTTCGAAGAATTAGAAAAGTTATTCAATGAAGGAACAATTTTTGAAGTTAAAATAGATGAAATTAAAGAAAAAGGTTTAGTTGCACACTACAATGGTGTAAGAATATTTATACCTGCTTCACAAATTGATACTAAATATGTTGATAACAAAGAAGTTTATAAAGGTCAAACTTTACAAGTTAAATTAATTGAATTCTCAACTGGTAAACATAACAAGATAATAGCTTCAAGAAGAGTTATATTAGAAGCTGAACAAGCAGAAAGAGAAGAAAAAGCATGGGCTTCATTTAACATAGGAGATGTAGTTAAAGGTGAAGTTAAGAGATTCACTAATTTTGGTGCATTTGTAGATGTTAATGGAGTAGATGGTTTACTTCACTTATCTCAAATTTCATGGAAACGTGTAAACAAAGTAGAAGATGTATTATCTAAGGGAGATATAATCGATGTTAAGATTATAGACCTTGATAAAGAAGCTAAGAAACTTTCTTTAAGTATTAAAGAATTAACTCCAGAACCATGGTCAAATGCAAAAGAAAAATATCCAGAAGGTTCTGTAGTATTAGGAAAAGTTGTTAGAATCAATGACTTTGGTGCATTTGTTGAATTAGAACCAGGAGTAGATGGTCTTGTTCATATTTCAAAAATAAGCCATGACAGAATAGAAAACCCTGCTCAAGTTCTTACAGTAGGAGAAGAAATAAAAGCTTTAATTCTTTCTGTTGATGAAGAAAACAAGAGAATAAGCTTAAGCATGAAAGATGTTTAAAAAGTAGTCATAAATTCAAGAACTCCCCATATGTATTTATAGGGAGTTCTTTTCCTATACATTGAAATGAGGGTATTAGAAATATGATAGAAGTTGAAAAGCTGAGTAATGATAATATGAATGATTACTATGGTCTATTAACTAAAGCAAAAGAAAAAAATAAATTTATTAAGGATTTTAGTAGTTTTTATGATGGCAAATCATTTATATATAGATATTTGATTAGAAAAACTATATTCTTAATAAAATTTAATAATTTATTTATAGGGTATATCTGGTGCGATGTACTTACTTCTGAAAGTGTTAAATTACATGATATTTATATAGATGAAAGATATATAAAATATTTTACTGGAAAGCTTATGTTGATTTTAAAAACAAAGATTGTAACTATAGAAAGTTTTGAAAATAGCAATACTTTACTTCTTTTTAAAGCTTTAGATATGATAAGAATCAGAATAACTTATTTAATGAAGTATGATATTAAACCTTTAGAAAAGCTTTCTCTGCCAGATAATATTAAATTTAGGCTATATAAAAATAAGAAAGATGCTGTAATTAGATGTGTTCTTCAAAATAAGATTTTCTATAGCAACTCAAGAGTACCTTTAACTGTTGATGATATATATTATGATGAAAAACAAGATTATTATTTAGATGATCTTTCTGTATTTATTTGTGCTGATGATATAGAAATAGGGTATGGACAAATTATAAATTCACGAGGCATGTATCAGATAGTTAACTTTGGTATTCTTAAGGAGTATAGAGGTTTAGGTTATGGAAAGCTTTTATTAAATAGACTTAAAGCTTTAGCCTTTAAGAAAGGTGTACAGGATAACTTATATATTAGAGTAGATATCAATAATAAACCTGCTTATAACTTATACTCATCTTGTGATTTTGTGGAAGTAGGTAAATTTTCAACTTGGATGTGGGCTAAAGAGTAGTTTATTAAAAAAACTAAAAAGCATATAAATCAAATTAACTTCTTTGATTTATATGCTTTTTAAAGTATAGGAAATTATTTTGCTTTTAGTATTTTATATATTATTATTTAAGACTGCTTTTAAACTTTTTTATATTAACTGGTGTAAATCCTATTACATCATTACAGTGAACAGTGAATTCATCTAATTCTATCTTGTTATTATTATTATAAATTACTGTAACATTTTCTAAAACAACTAAACTTCCATCTCCTATGATTTCAAGTTCTTCTTCTTTGTTTTGTTCCTTAAATAAATTTACATATTCTTCTTTATAATCATATACAAGTTCAGCTGCATGAGGTACTTCGGTTTCTGAATATGTAGGTACTATATTACCAACAATCATTCCAAAGCTAGTCATAAGCATAACACCATCAAAATCTGATTTATTTCTAGAAGCATTGATTAATGCTGATAATCCTTCCATGTTTAAGTACTTAGATGATATTTTTGCCATCTTTATAATCACTTCCTTATAGTTTTTTAATATTATAATAACACTAATTTTGTATATTTCAAATTAATATATGTTATAATTGTAGAAGATATATAAATGAGGTGGTAAAATGACAAATAAAATAATAAGACTTGTATATATGAACAATGCTCCTGAGATTACAATAAGTGTGGATAAGGATACTACATATAAGGTGCCATCTTCTCAAATGTATAATTTAGAACATTGGTTAAATACAGAAGCTAATTCTATTATGATTACTTGTGAAAATGGTAATAAGGTAGGACTTAATAAGTATAACCTTCAATATGGGGAAATAGTAAATAACTAAATAAAGTACATAGAAAAGCGATACCGATATGTATAGAGTTAAATTCACACATATTGGTGTCGTTTTATTTAGCTTTTTAAATTTTCCAAGAAGGATATGCTTTTATAGAGCAATAAAGAGATATTTTAATAATAAGGACAATGTAAGAGAAAGTGCTGCAAATGGATGGATAGAAAAATTTGATTTTGAAT
>CAKVFO010000154.1 GCA_934746785.1 uncultured Clostridium sp.
ATTTTCAAGAGACTCTTTCAATTTCTTTCTTTCTTCTTCAAGTCTTGCTCTTCCTCCACCTGAAATACCCATCTTTTCAAGTTCTCTCATAGCCTTTAATATATCATCAGCTTCATCTTTAGCTTTTGATATAATTTCCTTAGCTTCTCTTCTTGCTTCATTATAAGCCTTATCTCGAGTTGTTTCTAGTCTTTTTAACTTGTCTTCATACTCTCTCTTTAATTTTTCAGCTTCCATTTTAATTTTACCAGCTTCTCTAGCATCTCTATTAGCAACTATACTCTTTTCTTGTAGATCCCTTATTAAATCTTCAAAAGCCAAGTTTTCCTTGGAAATATTTTCTTTAGCTTTATTTATAACATCTTCTTCAAGTCCTAATCTCTTACTAATTTCAAAAGCGTTAGATTTACCTGGAACCCCAATTAGAAGTCTGTAAGTAGGTCTTAATGTTTCAACATCAAATTCTACAGATGCATTTTCAACGCCTGGAGTTTTTAGTGCATATCCTTTTAGTTCACTATAATGTGTTGTTGCAATTATTTTTGTTCCTCTATCTCTTAAAGTTTCAATAATTGCTGTAGCAAGAGCAGCACCTTCTGTAGGATCTGTTCCTGCTCCAAGTTCATCAAATAATGCTAGTGACTCTTCATCAGCACTTTCCATTATTCTAACAATATTAGTTAAATGAGATGAAAATGTTGATAAACTTTGCTCTATACTTTGTTCATCTCCAATATCTGCAAATATCTCTTTATAAAAACTTATTGAAGAACTATCCTTTGCACATATTAAAAGACCACTAAGCCCCATAATATGTGTAAGTCCTACTGGTTTTAAAGTAACAGTTTTCCCTCCTGTGTTAGGTCCTGTAATCATTAATGCAGTAAAATTTCCCCCAAGATAAATATCTGAAGGGACTACTTTATCTGGATCTATTAATGGATGTCTTGCACTTAAAAGATTAAAGGAGCCATCATCATTAACCTCTGGCATTATACCATTTATATTTGCTGAATATTTACCTTTAGCAAAAATGAAATCAATCTTTAAAAGAATCTTCATATTACTTTCTAAAACAGTATAATTATCCTTTACCTTCTTAGAAAGTTCCCATAAAATCTTTTCTATTTCTGCTTGTTCCTTTAATTTTAACTCCTTAATTTCATTATTTAAATTTACAAGACTCATTGGTTCTATGAAAAGAGTAGCACCCGTTGAACTCTGGTCATGAACAAGACCTGGAACCTGACTTTTATATTCTGATTTTACAGGTACTACATATCTGTCACCCCTCATAGTATAAATAGCATCTTGAAGATATTTTGCATTAGATCTTACAATTGAATTTATCTTTTCTCTTACAGAGGAATTCATTTCTTTCAAATTTCTTCTGATACCATGAAGAGTGCTGCTTGCCTTATCACTTATTTCATCTTCTGATAATATACATCTTTCTATATCTGCTTGAAGATTTCCAATAGGACTTAAGATATAGGCTAAATCCTCTAGTTTTGGGAATCCTTCTTCTTCTTCTTTTCTTGTAAGATATTCTTTTACATTCTTTGTACATCTAAGCATATTTCCTACATATAAAAGCTGCCCAATTGTAAGAGTTCCACCTTTTTTTGCTCTTTCTATACCCTCTGTAACATCTCTTAAACCTTCAAAAGGAGGATTTCCTTTTTTTATTATTAAGTTAACTGCTTCATTTGTTTCTGCCAAAGCATTTCTAACTTCATATACTGAATCATAAGGAGCTAAATTTTCTATTAATTCTTTTCCGCCTCTTGTAACAGCATACTTTTTGACTTTCTCTTTCACCTTATTAAACTCTAATTTTACCAGTGCTCTTTCATTCATTTTCTATTCTACACCTCTTCTGTAACATCCCTTTGTATAATGTTTACTTTCTATTTCTTTTTCGCCTCTTAGCATCTTGAATATATTTATTACTTCCTTTTCACTTTCATCCTTCAAATCTATTCTGAAAGTATTTATTCCCATGCTCTTTAAGTCATCAATTTCATTAATTAAATTAAGTGGTGTACCATTTAGAATATGACTTCTACAAAATAAATCTGTCATAACTCTAAATTTCTCTTTAGTTTCATCAACAAGAGTAAATTTATCTCTCATACAAGCCTGATTACAATTCTTATCAGTAGTCTTCCCTCCAAAAGTACTTCCTATTGGACAATATTGACTTACCATAAGTTCAGTTTTTCCATAGATTTGATAAATTGCTCCTGTAATCCCTTTTTTCATTATATCTTTGATTTCTTTTCTGTTAAGCTCTAAGCTTAATGAAATCATATTTAAGTCTTCTCTATAGAATTTTGCAGCTTCTGAATTGAATATATTTAATTTATAATCACCTATAATCTTCAATTCATCTTTATAAATATTAATTATCCCTGCATTTTCAGTTATTAATCCCTTAATATGAGGTTTATTCTTATCAATAATATTTACAATTGATTTAAACTCAGACTTTATAATTTCAGGTGTAAGTATATAAACATCTGCATCTTTTATATTTTTTATATCCTCTGTTGTAATAGCATCCTTTTCTCTACTGTATAAATCAACTCCTATATTCTTTACTCCTAAATCAAGTAATGTTTTTAGCTGGCTTCTTGTTATACAAGTTACTAGCAAATCCATATCTATAGTGTCTTTTACTCTTAATTTTTTATCAACAGTCTGAACCTTGTTTCTATTTCTTCTTCCTGCTGACAATACATCTTTCAAAATTTTATCAAATAAATCTCTTCTTAGATTATTTAATGAAGAAACTCTTACAAATCCATCTTCAAATTCACTAAAATCTACATTTTCTATTTTATATGGATATTCTCCTGATTTTTTAAGAGAATCTACTATTCTTTCTTTATCTAAAGGTTTCTTTTCTGCTCTTTCTACTACATCTCCTAATACTTCATATTTCTTATCATTGAAAATAGTAAAAAGTTTAATATTTTCGCCACATTTAAATGAAACACTTACGTTAAGATCTATTTTCTTAGTATACGGTTTTACTTTATCAGATAAATTATCTAATAATTCTTTATTAGATGTTCTATATATAACATCTCCTTCTCTATATCCTTCTGGATATAGCTTAACCTTATCACCTTTATTTCCCTTCTTAACTTCTTTTCCTTTTAAAAGAATCTTACTTACGGTAAAACCTTTCTTACCAAAACCAATACCATCACCTAATCCTATGGACTCTTTTAAAACTATGTAACCCTTAGAATCTATCTTACCAATCTCTATGCCTGTATTCTTAGGTATTTGAAAACTCATCATATCTTTACCAGTATCTTTTTTAAGGTATGCAGTAGCAAACCCACCTCTGTTAAATAACTGTAAAAGAGTGTTTTTACCTTCCTTTAAATTGAACTCTTTATCTTTAAGTTCTTTGTCTATGGCTTTTCTATATGTGCCAATTACTCCCGAAACATATTCAGGTCTCTTCATTCTACCTTCAACCTTTAATGAATATGCACCACTATTAATTATGTCTCTTACATCGTCTATAGTACAAGTATCTTTTGTACTTAATAAATGGCCTTTCTTCTCACCACTTTTTTCTGATGCAAGTCTATACTCTTGTCTACAAGGCTGTGCACATTTACCTCTGTTGCCACTTCTACCGCCAATCATTGAACTCATTAAACATTGTCCCGAATAAGAAACACAAAGAGCACCATGAACAAAAATTTCAGTTTCTATTCCCAAATCTTTAGAAATATACTCAATTTCCTTTAAGCTTAACTCTCTCGATAAAACTATTCTTTCAAATCCTTTAGCTTTAAAATAAACAGCACCTTCACCATTATGTATTGTCATTTGAGTTGAAGCATGGATTTCAAAATCAGGATATGCTGACTGAATTAAATTAACAAGTCCTGTATCTTGAACAATTAATGCATCTACACCTATTTCATATAAATAGCCTACATATTTAATAGCTTCTCTTAATTCATTCTCTTTTAAAATAATATTCATTGTCACATATATTTTAACACCATAACTATGACAATAATCAACAGCTTCCTTCATCTTCTCATTATCAAATTCCACTGCTTTTGCTCTTGCTGAAAATTTAGGTCCGCCTAAATATATTGCATCTGCTCCACTATTTACAGCTGCATAAAGGCTATCCATACTCCCTGCTGGAGCTAATAATTCTACTTTTGTCATTTTCATCTCTCCTATGTTAATTTACATGCATCCCTATTTTATGTTATATCACAAAATAAGGATTAATTCTACTTTTGTTATATTCTAAATATACAAAAAGAAGAGTATAAGAAATTTTATTTACTCTAACTTATATATTTAGTCTTCTTAAAATTTCTTATCCCCTTCAATCAACTAAAACCAATTACTTTTTTAAAATACTATCTCTTTTCAATTTTGACATTTCAATTTGAACATCTAATATTTTCTTTTCTAAGTCTAAAATCTTATATTTTGCATCTCTTAATTCTTTTCTCGAATTTTTACCACTTTCTAATATTATATTTTTTTCACGTGCTAACTTATCTACCTTTTCCTGCATTTCTTTAGTTAGTAATTCTCTTTTTTCAACTTCACTATCAATTATTTCTTTATTTTGTATTCTTTCATTTTTGAACTCTTCTTTAAGTTTTAATTCATTTGCATTATAAGCTTTTATTTCCTTATCTTTTTCAATGACCTTATCATTTAATGTTTTATTTTTCTGTTCTAATTGATGTATATTTTCTTTAGTATTATAAATCTCTTCTTTTAAATTATTTTTAGCTTCAAGTAATTTCTCTATATCAAAATTTAATTTATTATTACTGCTTTTTAATGCTTCTAATTCTTTATTTAAAACACTTTCATTATACTTAGATTCATTAATTATCTTCTTAGTGTCCTCTTTTTCTTTTAACATTTTTTCAATTGATATAGATAAATTCTTATTTTCTTCTGTATATTCCTTTACCTTGTCTGTAAGATGCTTTTTATCTTTAATAAGCTCATCTTTTTCCTTATTTAACTTCGAAATATTACTTATATTTTTATCTATATCCTTCTTTAATTTCAATATTTCATCATTTAACTTTCTATTATCTTCTTTAAACTTATTATTATTTTCTCTGCTTTCTTTAAGTTTTACATCAGAGTGCTGTTTATTTTTCATAATTTCATCTTTTTCTCTATTTAACCTAGAGATAGTATTATGAGTCTTATCTAATTCCTGTTTTAATCTATTGATTTCTTCATTTAACTTTTTATTACTCTTATCATGATTTTCAATTTCTGAATTCAAGCCTTCTTTTTCTTTCTTTAAGTTATGCAATTCAGAAATTATAGTATTATTCTTTTCATTTAATAATGATACTTCTTTTTCCTTTTCTTCTTGAAGTTCATCAATTCTGCCTCTTAACTCCTTAATAGTATCACTTAATGTTTGATTTCTTTCTTCTAATGACACCTTAACTTTTTTAATTTCTTGATATGCAACATCATTTTCATATAAATCATCTGCTATATTAACGGCTGCTAAAACTGCTGCATCTCCAGTACTTAAAAATTGATTCTTACTTTTAATTTCGCTTATCTTTCCATCTACATATTCTGCAACCTGCCTAAGATACTCTTCATTATCTCTCCCCTTTAAATTATAATCTTTCCCATTTATATTAACAGTCACCTTAATCATTCTAACACCTCTCAAACACTTGTCCTATAAAAATTATTATATTGTATTTAATTTTATAAAACAAGAAAAATACAGTAAAATAAATACTCCAAATTATTACACATATTATAATAAATAAATCAAATTTTTTCTTATAATAGAATATATGTTAATATATTGATTAAGGAGTGATTATTATGAAAAACAAAAAATGTAAATTTAAGTTTTTTGCTATTTCAATTTCAATATTTATGTTTTTAACTGGATGTAGTAATTTTAAAAGTAATATTGAAAGTACTGATGAAGTAAATGCTAATAGCTCAAAAAATGAAAATGAAGAAAAAAAAGAGTGTTCTATAGTTTTTGCTGGAGATGTTCTACTTCATGATGACCAGCTAAAAGCAGAATATAATGCTGATACTAATACTTATAATTTTGATGAATTCTTTAAAAATGTTAAACCATATATTAGCGAAGCAGATCTTGCAGTATGTAATTCCGAAACGACTTTTTTAGGACAAGGTTCTATATATTCAGGATACCCATCCTTCAACAGTCCCACAGAAATTCTTTCTTCTTTAAAAGACTCAGGATTTGACATTCTAGCCTCTGACCATAATCATATTTTGGATTACGGATATGATGGTTTTGTAAAAACTGCAAAATCTATTAAAGATAATAACTTAGATTTAATAGGAATTAAAAATAATGATAATGATAAAAACTATCTAGTAAAAGAAATTAATGATATAAAAATAGGTATTACAAATTATAGCTATTGCTCAAAGAAAGGAAATTCATATACATTCAATGAAACTCCTCTTCCTGCATCATTAGAAAATAGAATAAATTTATTTGATGATAATAACATTGACTTATATTTAGATAACATGAAAAATACAATTGAAAACATGAAAAAAGATGGTGCTGAATATATTGTCTTTTACATCCACTGGGGTATTGAGTATAATACTACACATAGTCCAAAGCAAAAATATTTAGCTGAAAAACTTAATTCTTTAGGTGTTGATGCCATAATAGGAAGTCATCCTCATGTCGTACAACCTATAGAATCTATAACTAATGAAACTTCAAAGAAAAAGACCCTTGTATGTTATTCTTTAGGAAATTTTATTTCTAATCAAAGAACTGAAACTATGGGAAATGAAAAATCTGAAGATGGTTTAATGGTTAAACTTAACCTAAGAAAAGATAATAATAATGAGGTTGTTCTTGATTCTTATGATACAGAACCAACATGGGTTAATAAATATACAGATGATTCTTCAAAAGTTCACTATGAGATAATTAAAACTAAAGATATTATAAATAACTCAAACTCAGAAAATTACTCTACTGAAGTATTTAATAAGATACAAAATTCCCTTAATTCTACAAACAGCATAATAAATAAAAGATAAAAACTTCATTTTTTATAAAGTAAACATTACTATCTTTCAAGAACTAATTATTTACCTCCAAAGATTTCTAGGAGGAATAACTAATGAAAAAAATAAAAACGAACTATGTATAACTTTCCTAACCTTACATCTAAATATTATAACCTTTTTGATGTTGCAATCTATTTAATATTATCAATAGGTATCTCTATGTACTCTCGTTTATTAAAAGGAAAAATATCGACCTCTAATAACCCTCAGTACATCCATGATACAACAAAAAATCTTTCAATATTTAACTTTTTATCAATGCTATTTCTTATCTGCTTCAATTTGATGAATATATACACTTTATATGACCAATATACATATAATGAAAATTCACCAAAACCCTATGACTTTTATAAAGTAATGATGATTTCTTTAAGCGTAATATTTATATTAATAGGTAATCTACTTCCAAGACTTAAACCAAACTCAAAATTAGGAATACGCACAAATTGGAGTAAAAAGAATAATTTATCATGGTATCACAGCCAGAGATATGGAGAACTTATTTTTATAATTTGTGGAATAGTAATTTTTTTAGAATCTATTTTTTTAGAATCTATTTTTTTTAATCAACTAAATGCCATTATATTTATGATTTCAACTATAATATTAGCA
>CAKVFO010000155.1 GCA_934746785.1 uncultured Clostridium sp.
AAAATCTTGATTATTAATATCAAAATTAAAAATATAATTATCACTAATAATAGAAAAATTTGTTTCATCAATAAATGCCTGAACTTTATCTTTATATAAATTCATTCTATTATCAATCATTGTTCTTGCCGAATAAGCTATCTGTTCAGTGTTGCTTCTAAAGTTTTTAGCTGTCATCTTCCATACAACTTTTAATGATAATGCTCCTACTATAAATAAGGAACTTACAATCATAATGGCAATAATATTAAATATTAACTGACTTGATTTTATTTTCTTTTTCATTTTACTTTTCCTCCAATTAATCACCTTCTCCTAGCCATTATATATATTTTTCGACATTTTTCCATACACCAATAAAAATATTATGAATTTATTTTTTTTAAGTTATTTTTTTTTTATTTTTTCAAGTCACACCTTTATATAATTATAAAAATATTATTATATTTGCATATAAAGTTTTGCTGATATTATTCGCTACTATTGTTTTTTTCATTTTTTCTTATTTTCATAAAATTTAATTAAACTATTTTTCTTTCAAAAAATATCTTTAAACTTTTTTTACACTTTTATCTTTATAGACTTTATAAATAATACGTTCTCCTGTATTACTAAATAAATAATGCTGGCTTCCAATCCTAAATATACCTGAAGAATCCTTATAAACATTAGTAGAAATAGTTGATGCTCCAAGGATAGTTTTCTTAATTTCTTCAAGCCTCTCTTCTTCTTCAGATGTTCTTGATGTTTTAGCCATTAAATTCTTAAATTCCTGTTCATTAGGTGATACTTCTTCATAAGGCATAAAAATTGCAAAAGCTTCCTCTATTGGAAACTCTGCCTCCTCAGGCGAAACTTTCTCTGCATCTTTCAAACAAGATATCTTTTTTGACGAAAGCTTACTAGAACTTTCCTTCTGTTTCTCTATCCTTTCTTCAAACTCTGAGCAGGCTTCTTCCATTGAATAATTTTTAATATTTCTTATAATTTCTAAAGCTTCATCAAAGTTATTTTCATAATAAAGCTCCTTTGCATGAATATATTCATCAACATCTACTTTTAGATTTTTAATAATATTATTATCAGGATAGTCTATTAATGCTTCTTCTAAAGAGTTAGAAGCACCTTTAAAATCTTTTCCTTGTATTATTAATTCTTCTGCATTTTCTACTCTCTTTTCTGCACTATCATTACAGCTTGTTAAAAGAATAAAAGGAACAGCAGCCGCCAAAACTTTAATCATCTTTTTCATTTTATAATTCATAAATCCCCCTAAACACTAACACATAACATTCTTAAAACTTATCAAATCTGCCTGATAAATCAAGTTCATAATCATAACTTTTCATCTTAACATCAAAGGAAGTTTTAAACTTAGGATATATTAAAGCAAAATCATCTAAGCCTGCATAATACTTTCCTACCTTTCTTCCAAGACTTCCAAGATAAGAATTTTATATGTTATAACATTATAATTTTCTAAATCTCTAAACTTATAATCAGAATCTAAATTTTCATTGTAATCTGCATTAAGTCTATCAATTAAGTAAGTATAACTTTTGAAGACAGTTTCAATCTTCCAGTGTGTATCTGTTTTATAGAAAGCATCTTCATATTTCATACTTTTATTTAATATATCGTCCCTCATATCAATATACTCAATACCATTTTTACTTAAATTTTCCAAGAAATCATCTGCATTGTATATGCTATTGATCTAACCAAGCTAATGAAACAGGTATATTTTCAAAGCAAGTAATAGATACATTGTCTATCTGTCCTGTGAGAAACAGCTTATTATAGTCAATTTCAGAATAAACTTTAGTTGTACAGCTTAAGCCTAAAAAAGCACTTAAAAATATAGTCAAAAAATTATCATAAACTTATATATACTGGCTTTCATAAAATTCGTCTTCATATTTATTTATTACCTTTTCCTTAAAAAATATACCTGTCATACCCTTTTTATCCTCTTTTATTTGTTTAGCAATGCTGCATTCTAAAATAGTATCTTCATCAATAACTATGTTTACCCTAGTTCTGTTTTTATCTAATTTTAAAAATATATACTCATAGTTAAAATTTTTAACAAAAACCTCTTGATTTTCATCTGTATAAAAACTTTTAAATATATTTATACGAGGCAGTTTTCTATTATAAGAAACTGACTTAGTCTTTCTTCTTAAAACATTTATTCTAATATCATCAAAAATACTATTATGTTTTTCAATAACCCTTGGAAGATCAGGTTCTCTATCATAAATAATATTTAAAAGAGCTCTTTCATTTTCTTCACTTATTTCTCCAATAACAAAGGCATACTTAAAACAATAATCTAAAGAATCAACAGCTAATCTTCTGTTCTATATTAAAACCTTTTCTAAATAAGATGTTTAATTTCTTTACTGTTTGTATACATCCTCTAGCCCATCTATCTCTTTGTTTTAAAAGACTTTTTAAATCTGAAGGAGAAAGACCTGATGCATGGGTTTCATCAATAGCTATACATTTATATCCTTTGCTTTGTATAAGTATTCCTGTAGCAAAATCTTCAGTAATTACCTTTGTATAAAAGCCTCCAATATCCATAAGAGCTTTTCTTGAAAGAACAGTATTAGACCCTCCATAAATAACTGAGTTACTTTTATTTTTTCCTACCTGTATATCTCTATAAAAATAATATTGTTCATTCGGAACTCTTTCTTCTGAATAAAGATAAAATTGAAAAAGATCTGGATTATAGAAACTTTGAGGTGTCTGCACAAAACCTATTTTTTCATCTTTCATAAAGAAGTATGGAACAGTTGCTGTTAAAAAATCATGCATAGGAATCATATCTGCATTAAAAGTAACAATTAAAGGAGAAGATGTATTTTTAAGAGCATTATTAAAATTCGATTTTTCTTTTCCATTTTTATGCTCCTTAATTTTCACTTATTATACTTAGTATGAGAATTTTTTCTATTTATAATTCACTTATATTTATACCTTTAATTATTTTGCTTTTCGGTTCTTTTGCGGCACTACATTTTTTATTTTTAACGTATTGGACAACTTACATATTGAAAAGCCAGTAATAATCAGCATTCCCTTTCAAAAAAAGTTTTGAATTTTCTATACGTTAACAAAAGGAACTTACTCTAATTAACTTAGAACAAGTTCCTTTTCACTAATATTCTTTACAACTCTTGTTAATGTTAAACACTTCTTCTTTACTAATATCTAACGCTTTAGCTATATTCTTTACAACTCTTGTTAATGTTAAACCCTAGCTTTTAAGCCATTCTTAAATTATTATACTCCTTTTAACTCCAGATATACAGTCATTTATTAAGATTTTTTCCAACCGAAGTCCTAAAGTTCAAAAATTACTGGTAAAAAAAAGCACGGGTATAGAAAATTCTCTTCTCCCCGTGCTCCCTTAACTATAGCGATATCCCATTACAAAGTATTTAGAATGTAGAAGCAAGTCTTTCTTTTAAGGTTAGTGTATTTTTCTTGGGAGTCTTTTTGTTTTTAATGTGGACTTAGAATGAAGGTTGAAACTCTTACAGAGTTTCTTAGATTATATGTGATGCCGGGGTGAACAAGCCCACCCTGAAAAATTTGTAATTAAAATACTATTTATAAAAAAGACGTCCTCTTTAATAATATTGTCACTAAAACTCAATGAACATAATATCTATTATCATTTTAATAAAAAGATATCCATAGTTGAAGATGTTCTAAAAAGAATAAGGTTATATATACAAATAACAGCTATAATTTACCTTGCTGCTTTTCCTTTGTATAGTTTTAATATACTTCCAGAAAACAGCATGAAGTTTTTTGTGGGAGCAGTTCCAGCATTGTTCTCAGGCTTTGCTATAGATAAGTTTAGAAAATCTATAATATGAGGTGATTACATGAATAAGAAATCTAAAAATTTAAAACCTGCATGGTCCATATTTGGCATTGTTATGCTTATAAATACTTATATATTTTTGATGCAGAAGAAAGATTTTCTCTTAAGGATAATGTATTTTCCTTGAGAGTCTTTTTGTTTTGAAAGTGTACTTAAAATGCATTTCATATAGACTTCCAAAAGAAATATACTCCCATCCCCAAGTACTCTCCCTTCTACATTCCTACTTTATGATAATTCCAAGGAGCAGCGAGAGTTCAACTGCCTGCATGCTAGAAACATAAGCTCCCCTTAGCTCTTTTCCAGTCAAAAGCATTCCACTAATATCACAGTCAGTTAAATCCATTCCCTTTAAAGTAGTATTCATAAAATCAGCTTTCTCTAAAGAACACTCCTTAAAAACAACCTTATTAAATCCACACTCTAAAAAACTAGCATTTTCAAAATTACACTCATTAAAAGTAACATTCTTAAAATGACAGCCATTAAACTCTGCCCTTTCCACCTCTGCATAATCAATTGTTATATTTTCAATTAAAGAATCATATACTTCCTTCTCATCATTTAAAACATATATTAAATCACCATCAAAGGTTTCTAATTCCTTTACTAAAGATGGTTTTAATAACTTATTTAAAACTGCCATACCTATTTTCCTCCTCAAGTTTTATTTAATAATCAATAAAGAATTACCTGTATTATTAAAATAGCAGATCCTCCAACAGAAAAAAATTCTCATCCTAATCCATCTCCCTTAATTATATAATAGAAAGACCTTGATTCCAAATAACCCTCCACAACAAAAAAGCCAGGCCCAAAGCCCAGCAAAAAAATTTGTAACAAAAGAAATACACTACCTGCCCAAAACAACTTCCAACTACATTCCCTCTACCACTTAAAGAATTCAGGAACTAAGTCCTCAGGCTGGAACATAACAAATACATAGTCAAGCCCTTCTATAGATGCAGCATAATCTAAAATATCTTCTTTATAATATCTAGGATCAATCATATAAACATCACTGCAAACTCCAGATAAGAAGGCTGAAAATGGCACTGCTAAAGAATCTTTAATAATTAAAACTTTAAGCCCATTTTCCATATTATTATTTTTAATATGAACTAACCCTTGATTCCAGAAAAGATACGAAGAATATTTATCACTTTGAGTATCATATAAATCCTTCATCTTTAAAACTTCATTTGCAATTAATGAATCCTCAAACCTTCCATTAGACGTCACTTCATTTCCATTTGTAACAGCTCTAAAAGTATAGTTTGTACTAAATTTAGGGAAAACAAGTTCAAAGTCATCATCTCCAACGAAAGACTTACCTGTTTTTCTTCCTAAACTTCCTAAATAGGAATTTTTATAGGTTATAAAATTATAATTGTTCTTATCTCTTAGATATCCATCTGCATCAAGGTTTTCATCATACCTTATATTAAGCTCATCAACAAGTTTAGTATAAGCCCAAAAAGCTGTACTAACCTTCCAGTGGTGATCTGTATTGTAAAACAAGTCCTTAGGTTCTATTGAGCTTTCTGAAAGACCTTCTCTAAAATCAACATAATCAATTCCTAGATTCTTAAGATTATCTAAGTAATTATCAGCTGTTTCATTGGCATAATTATAAGGAATACCTTTTTCCATCTTAGTGTAGCCTTTTATATGTTTATCAGGAGGCATAAGGCTCATAACCTTAGTATCCCTTCCTTCAAACTTTTCTTTTAAAGTCTTCATCTTATCTGTAATTTCTGTAACATCATTTGGGCCTGTCATAAAACCAACATTATAAAGCTTACCATCATAATCTCTTGCAGCTTCAAAGTTGTTTTCTTCACTTTTTCCCATTAATTTTTGAATATATCCAAAAGCTTCAATAAAAGCATATTTTTCATAAAAATTTTCATTAACTACATTTTCAATTGACTTTGGTTCTAATTCAAACTCTGGTTTTTCCTTATATAAATGTATTACATTTAAAAGGCAGAACACAGCTATTGTTGCTATAAACACTACAGCAGTAACCTTTTTCTTTAAGAAAAACATCTTAAGTCCTTTAGTTTCTTTCTTATCCATATCTATGCCCTCCTTAAAAATTAAAGTATATAAAAGGATTATAAGTTCCTTTAACTAAGTAGCATACACATATCATAAATAAAATCATCATTACAAAAGGATAAGCTATGTTAAAGGTCTTAACAAATTTATTTTTTCCTTCTGATAAGAAAAGATTAGCTCTTTTAGTAACTGGAATTGCAAAAATTATAGCTGCTATGAAAAATACAAAGTTTTCTTTTAAGAACATCAACGTATAATCACTAGCAAATCCTAAATCTTTAAATCCAAACATACTTGAAATATAGTTACCTGCTGCAACTAAATCTGTTGATCTAAATATTACCCATCCTAAGTTAATTAAGAATAATGCATATATATGTTTAAATATTGGCTTAATTTTTAAATCTTCAAAGGAAATAATCTTTTCTAAAGCTATAAATACAAAGTTTAAAAGTCCCCATATAACGAAAGTCCATTCAGCTCCATGCCATACCCCTGTTAAAAACCATACTACAAGAAGGTTTATTATGATTCTATCCTTATTTTTAACCCTTGAGCCTCCAAGTGGAAAGTAAACATAATCCTTAAACCATGTTCCAAGTGAGATATGCCATCTTCTCCAAAACTCTGATATTGACTTAGATACATATGGGAAGTTGAAGTTTTCTAAGAACTTAAAGCCAAACATCTGCCCAAGACCTATTGCCATATCTGAATATCCTGAAAAGTCATAGTAAATTTGAAAAGTATAAGCAATTGAACCAAGCCATGCTAAAGATATTGGAAGTCCTGAATACATATCATTTAACTGGAAAGCTCTATCTACTACTATTGCCATACAATTGGATAGTAAAACCTTCTTTGCCATACCTGATATAAATCTACATACACCATTTGAAAACAGTGTAAAGTTTTCTTTTCTATTTAGAATTTGATCTTCTATAGTTGTATATCTTACAATTGGCCCCGCTATAAGCTGAGGAAAAAAAGATATATAAAGTCCTAAATATAAAGGATTTTTTTGAACCTTAGTGTCCTTTCTATAAACATCAACTACATAAGATAATGCCTGAAATGTAAAAAATGATATACCTATAGGCAGAACAATATTATATGTATTAAAGTCTTTTCCTAAAAGATCATTTACATTTCTTATTACGAAGTTCAAATACTTAAATACAAATAAAATGCCTAAATTAAAAATGCAAGTTAATACAAGAATAAACTTTCCTTGTTTTCTATATTTATCAACTAAAATCCCCAATACATAGTTTCCTAAAATTGAAGCTATCATTAGTAGAACATATTTAGATTCTCCAAAGGCATAAAAGAATAAACTTGAAATTAAAAGCAATCCATTTTGCAGTTTACGTGAAAATGATAAAGCGTAATAAAGACCTAAAACTATAGGTAAAAAATAAAATATAAAAATTACACTTGAAAAAAGCATAATACTATCCTCCCATTAATATACAATTTAATTATTTTGCTTTTCTTTTCTTTTTGAGCCTGCCATTATTTTCAAAATATCCTCTCCAGTAAAGATATACTCCTGCTA
>CAKVFO010000156.1 GCA_934746785.1 uncultured Clostridium sp.
TTCTTTACGCTTGTTTATTGGTACTTAAACCTAAAGGTTAAGATAAAGTGCAAATTTAATTTTGAAGAAGCAGATCCAATGAGAGAAATATTAAAAAGCAATGTGCCAATATTTTTTGTACATGGCGATAAAGATAAAAAGGTTCCATATGAGATGTGTTTAAATATGTATAATAAAAGACATGGCGTTAAAGATAAAATACTAATAGTTAAAGATGCAGGGCATTTAGAAAGCTATTACAAAGAACCATTTAAATATACAAGGGCTATTAAAGAATTCTTAAATGAAATATAATAATTATTAATGAAAAGTTGGGAAAGAAATTTCCTGACTTTTTTTAACTTATAGGAAATTCAAAACTTTTTAAGAAGCAGCACCTATTATTATTTTAAAAAAGTATGAAAGTTTATTATTTACATAAGGATGAGGAAATATAAATTTTCTATATGTATTATTCACATATTTATTACATGCATTTACAAATTATAATGTTTTTAAATAAGAAATTTTACCCAGTTAATAGTATGTTAAATAGAAGCTTAAATAGAGTTTACATAAAAATTAAAGGGTATTATGCATTATGTAACCACATTATAAAAAATAAAGAGATATACAGTAATATTTTTTGGTATTTCAGTATAGATTTATAAAGAACTTAGGAAAATTAAAAAAAAGTTAATAAACATGGAAAGGAGGTTAGAAATGAAAAAGAAAAAAGTTGCAATAATACTAGTTTCAGTTATGGCTATAGCAGCAATAATAGCAGCAGTTACTTATAAAGCTACAATATCTAGTTATCATTCAAAAGAAGTTGCTGATAATAAGTTCACTGCTAAAGACTTAGATATAACAATTAAGGAAGACGTAAATAATGATGAGGTATGGAGAGGAAATCCAATAAAGAAAGAAGTAAAGGTCAAAAATGGTGAAGAAAAAAATAGAGATTATGAAGAAAATATGGAATCAGCAAATGTAGTTTTAAGAGTATCTTTAATACCTAGGTGGGTTGACGAGAAAGATAAAGCATGGCCAGGTGATATTAGTTATTTAAGATATAACTTTTCTGACTCTTTATTTATAGCTAGTGATATCTCTATTCCACTAGATAAAGCTTATTGGGTATCTTCAAAGCCTGATTTAAATGAAGAACAATATTTTTATTATAATGGAATATTAAAAGCAGATGAAGAAACGGAATTACTTTTAAAAGAAATATATTTATTTACTGAAGATGATTATGAAAAACTTTCTCCAGAAGAAAAGCTGACATCTGGAAACTATCTGCCAAGGAGCTTAAATGACAGATATAAAGGCAAAAAGGTTATGGTAGAAGTTAAAGCAGAAGCAGTTCAAGCTAAAGAAGATGCCATAAAATCAGTATGGGGAGAAACAACAGGTAATTCAAAGATAGATGAAATGTTAAAGACGTTATGTGAAGGCAATAAATAGTGAAAGTGGTGGTGTACATGAAAGTTAAAAAGATTTTAAAGTATATATTAAATATTCTTTTCTATCTTATATTAGCTTTTTTTATATATACAAGTTTTAGTATTGTAGCAGCTACCAAAAGGGGAGAACAGCCTAAAATCTTTGGATATAAATTCTATGTGGTTTTAACTGGTAGTATGAAACCTAATATTGAGCCTGGTGACTTGATTGTTACAAAGGAGATATCAGCTGATGAAATAAGCTGTGGAGATATAATTACATTCAAAGTTGATGGCGTTGACAGTGTTACAACTCACCGTGTTAAAGAGATTATGGAATCTAAAGAGGAAATAAGCTTTATAACTCAAGGTGATGCAAACAATATAATAGATAAAAATCCTGTTTTAGAGGATGACATACAAGGGAAGGTAGTAAAGGTTATACCAGATGCAGGTAAAGTAGTAGACTTCATTAAAAATAATTTAATAATTGTATTAGCAGTAATTATAGGAATATTTATATTAATAATTATTATAACAATTTTTATAGATGGACTTAAGAAAAGTAAAGTTAGTGATATCAAATAATTATTTAAAAAGGAGTTTTGTAAAATGAGTAGAAAAAAAATAGCAGCTTTAATAATGGGAGCATTACTAGCAGTAGGTATAATTGGAGGATCACTTGCATATTTTACTTCTCAAGATATAGTTCCAAATAAGTTTGCAACAACAGGTAATGAAGAAAACGATGGTTCAGATATTAAAATAGTTGAAAATTTTGATGAAGAAAAGGCAAATAAGGTAGAACCAGGTACAACTATTACAAAACATGTACAAGTTAAAAATACTGATGAATATAATCAGCTTATAAAAGTAAAATTTGAAGTTAGATTGTTAGATAAGAATGGCAATGAACTACCTAAAGATGCTGAAGTCAGCACATATAAATATCAAGGAACAACTGAAACTGGAGCTATGGCTAAGGTAGCAACAAAAATAAAGGCAAAAGATGTAAAGGATAACTTAATTGCAGTTTTTGTTAATGATAATATTACAAATTCATTGCCAAGCAGCACTCCTAATAAGTGGTACAACAAAAATGCACAAAATACTTTAGATTGTGAATATTATTATTTAGGATATGTAGAACCAGGTAAATTTACAGAAGACATATTACAATCAATTCAATTAAAACCAGAGGCTGGTATTGAATATAAAGGAATTAAATTTGAAGTTAAGGTTATAGCTGATGGTGTTCAAGCATCTAATAATGCTTATATAAGTGAATTTGGAGTTAATGAATCAACAGAGTTATCTGATGCATTAGAGAGTGCACAAAATACTAATGGTAGTGTAGAAAAAGAGCCTGATATTAAAGATACTACACAAGCTTAATAGAGTAAATTATTAATTAGAAGCAGGTGTATATATGAAAAAGTTATTAGCATTAATAATAATATTTTTAATGCTTCCAGCTTCCAAAGTATTTGCAGCAGATACACCACATACAGAAAGCAGCACAGAAAAAGTAGGAGAAGAAGGGGAATCTAGACATGAGGATTCCCTTGAAAAGAAATATGACAGATATAGAGCTATGGATGAGGAAGAATGGATAGGACATATGGGGAATAAAGATTTATATGGTCATAATAAATCTGATGGAACATTTGAACTTACTGGCTTAATGAATGAATTGTTTTTTGATGTTAAAGATATGCTTCCAGGAGATACTATAACTAAATATATTCGTATATATAATAGTTCAGATATAGATTATACTCTTTCTTATGATGCTTATAGATTTGAAAATCAAATGCCTAAAAAGGGAGAGGTTGATCTTCTTGATGTAATAAATTTAGAGATAACAAAATCAGGTGACAAATTAGAGGAACCTGTTTTTAAGGGAAAGATATTTGATGAAAATACTAATAAGCAGGTTATTAATCTTGGAACTATTAAATCTAATCAAAAACCAGTGATTTTCAGGGCAACAGTAACTATGGACCCAAATGCAGGAGACGAGTATAAGAATAAAGAAGCAGAAATTAGCTGGATCTTTAAGGCAGAGGGCGATGAAAAAATTAATCCGCCTGATAATCCACCTGATAATCCATCAGACGATCCTAAAAATGATCCGCCAGGTGATTCATTAGATATTCCAAAAGTTCCATCATCACCAGGTACTATACAGCCATCTAATAATTTATCAACTGTAGATTTAATAAATTACGGCAAAGGTGAATATAAAGGGGCAGGTAGTAAAACTGGAGATTATAATTATTTAATTATATATGCTCTATTATCTTTAGGAAGTTTTATGATAGGATATGTGCTATTTTGTAAGGGTAAAAAAAACAGGAAGGAGCAATAAAATAGTATGAATAAAAGGAGTTTTAACCAAAATAAACTAAAGATAAAGCTCCTTGCTTTATTTGTATCATTGGTAATTGTAGTGGAAGCAGGAGCCGCTGCAGGTAATTCTTTAGCTGCTGAAAACAATATAAAGGTTGATAAAAAAATAACTTCTTTTGATGAAAAAGAAGGAACTTGTAATATTGAAATGTCTGTTAAGGGAGAATTAAGAGAAAGTGAAAAAGCAGCAGATATAGTTTTGTGTATAGATACATCAGGAAGTATGAGTAAGGGTAAGGATACAATTGGCTATAAAACTAAGTTAATTAAAGTTAAGAAGGCTGTGGATGACTTTACTAAAGTTTTAACTGGTGGTACAGATAAACTATCTGAAGGTATAAGAATTGGAATGTGTCAATTTTATAATAATGATGACTTTTTAGTACCAAAAGCAACATTGAGAGATGATTATGTTAAGGTTGGAGATAATTATTATCAAGCTGGAAACTTGCTAAAAGGAAGCAGTAAAGATGGTATAAAAGTTTGTGATTTTACTAATAAACCAAGTGATATAAAGAATTCTCTTAGCAGTTTAAGTGATAAATTAATGACAGGAACTAATATGCAGGCTGGAATTGAATATGCTGGAGAGATGTTGAAAAATAGTAAAAATAAAAAATATATAATTTTATTCACTGATGGATATCCAACTATATCAAATAATCATGCCTTCGCTAAAAGTACTGGAAATGTTTATACTAAAGATAGTAAAGGAAAGTATACCTTAAAAGAAGAAAATGTAGAGGATTTAGCTTATAGAATTGGCAGCCCTTTAATGGAATGGGAAAGAGCTTCTAATATTACTAATGATTCTAGAGAGTGGATAAATAATATTCATTTTATAGAAACACAAAATACCTATAATTCTTTATTAGTAGGTTCAAAAGATAAATCAGCTAAATATAGTGATGATGAACTTAAATTTTATGTTATTGCAGATACGTCAGATTTAAGTAAGGAAGATAAAAATATAAGTGCTGGTAAACATTCTATACCTTATGATATTAATTCTGAATACGGAAGGGCAATAAATCTTTTGCAATCTATAAATAATACTGGCGGAGTTAAGGAGTTAAGTAATATTAATCAGGTTTCAGCTGCTTTTAAGGAAATAGCGGGCAGTATAGATAATGATGCATCAAAAGCTATGCTTAGAGATGGCAGAATTGAAGATGAAATACCTGATGAGTTTATCCTTCCTACTGAAGCTGAGATTAAAGCTCAACTTGATAGTGAATTGAAAAAAGGAACTATAAAGGATATTAAAGTAGATAGTGCCAGCAGAAAAATAACTTTTATATTAGGAACTGTAAAACAGAGTGAAGTTAAGTTTATATATAGTTTAAAGGCTGCAAACGAATATTTTTATTCTCCAAGTGTCCCAAGTAATACTAAGGCTGAATTGTATTATAAAGATGCAGCTATAGATAGTGCTGAAGAAAGAAAAATTGATTTTCCAGTTCCAAAACTTACAATAAGTCCAAAGATATGCAGCCTTAATATTGAGAAGAGGATATTTGATCCTTCAGGAAATACTCAGATAGAACCTGATTATAATGATGAAGAAATTGAGTATGAAACATTTTCAGGAAAGTTATATGAAACTTATCCTATTTTATTAAAGGGTGATAAAGAAAAGTATAATTTTAAGGTAGATTCAGAAAATTTAGATAGTGAAGAAAATATGATGTCAATGGATTTCATTATGAAGAATAATGAAACAGATTTAGATAATATCAATAAATTTATTAAAGACAGTGAAAGTTATGAAGGTTTTAGCAGCGAAGAAAAAAGAAAATGGGATCTATGGAGCAAGATGGGGTATATTACAGTTGGAACTTATAAAGTAAGTGAAGTTGTTCCTATGAATTATAAATTAAATAGAATTAGAGTAAGGACTACAAAAATTGATAATTCAGTTATAGATGATGTATATGAAGGAAATGAACTTCAGAATGCTAAAATATATATTGATAGCAGCATTAAGAATATAAAAATAGTAGTTGAAGATAAGAAGATAAATAATAATTATTGGTTCGATAAAGCTGAAAAGGATAATAAATTTAAGTTTGCAGGTGTAAGACAAAAATAATTGTAGTTGAGTGGAGAAATAGAAAGTATACCTAAGAGAATAATAGTTAATCAAGTATTAATATTGATAATAAGGTAATATGATGTAATTTGAATATTGATTAACAAATTTTTTGTGGTATACTAAATCTTGTTCAGGCTCCTTGGTCAAGCGGTTAAGACGTCACCCTCTCACGGTGAAATCAGGGGTTCGATTCCCCTAGGAGTCACCATTCAAACCTTAAGTTAGTTTGTTACTAGCTTGAGGCTATTTTTTTTTTCTGAAAAATAATGGTTAAATCTTTTGTTTTATCTAATGAAAAATCAATCTTAAAGTGCATAGTATTATTAAAAAAGCCATTTTAAGAAGGAAATTAATGATATCAAGAAAGAAAATTGATATCTTTACATATTATGAGTTATTATTTATGTATGAGAATAGTACCCATGTATTTTTATTACATATAATTTAGGTAAGGTTGCAAAAAAATGCAATCTTATTTTTTAAACAATTGACATATAATTACATATTGACATTTAATTAACATATTGTTATTGTTGTATTGTGGCAAACGTTAAAGGAGTGGTGGGATGGTTAAAGTAACAGGTAAGAAAAGGTCATTATATAATAGTAGTTTAGTTACATTATTAACAAAGAAAGTATCAAAATTAAATTCATCGTTTAAGTCGGAGAAATATAATAAGCAGGGAGGTAGTAGTATGGACAAAATTAATGAAATAATAAAGAAAATAAGGAAAAAAGAATCTGTTATTGAAGTTAAAAATGGAGAAAAGCTTGCTATAAATAATTCCAGACTTTCATCAAGGGGAAATACTACTAATGAAAGGCATAGTAATTTTAAAGGGCTTAATATTGGAATATTAGCAAAAGAAGCTGCTAATATTGATATAAAAAATAGTATGATATCTACAACTGGAAAAGGGATGAATGCTGCTTTTTCATATGGGGAAGGAACATTTATTGATATAGATAATGTAATAATAAAAACTAAAGGAAATTTTTCAAATGGATTAAGTGCAGGATTAATGGGAACAATTCATGCACATGATATTTCAATAAATACAGAAGGGGATAATAGTGCAGCTATTTCAGTTTATTATGAAAATGGAATTATAGATGCTTCAAATGTAACAGGTTTATGTGATGGCAATAATTCACCATGTATTTATTCAAAAGGAAATATAGTGATAAAGGATTCAAGTTTTAAAACTGAGAAAGCACCAGGTGCTATAGTAGATGGAAGTTCATTAGTGATTAATAATACAACAATAAATAGTAAAGAAAGTTATGGAATAGTGCTTCTTGAGAAGAATGGTAAAGATAGAAAAATGGGAAAGTGTGTTTTTACATCAAATTTAGGATCAATTACTGCAGGAAAGGGTGCATTATTTTATGTTACTAATACTGAAGCTATTGTAACATTATTTAATACTAAACTTATTACATCAAATACAAGTAATATTCTTGTAAATGCTTGTAAGGGCAGCTGGGAAGGAGATGGAAGTAATGGAGG
>CAKVFO010000157.1 GCA_934746785.1 uncultured Clostridium sp.
TGGCGCTATAGCCAAGTGGTAAGGCAGAGGTCTGCAAAACCTTTATTCCCCAGTTCAAATCTGGGTGGCGCCTCCATACCAACCCTTAGAACTTTGTTCTAAGGGTTTTTGTTTTGTTTAAAAATAAGTTTTCACAATATTATTCACAAAAAGTGTGAAGAAATTTTGAGTTTTCCATAAATAATGTGGATAACTATTTTAAAAAGTTATCTGTAAAGTTTAGAGAGTTGTTTTCACAAGAGAAGCAAGCATTACATCCTATAGGTATAGTTATATTAGGATAGCTGTGTCCAAAAGGAGTATTTAGTATTATAGGAATATTAAGAGGTTTTAATCTATCTATAAATATTTGTTCTAGAGTAAGGCTTTTAGAATAATTATTTAGCTCACAATCAGTAAAGATTCCTAAAATAATACCTTTACATTTTCTAAATTTGCCAGAAGTAATTAGTTGAGTTAACATTCTATCGATAGCATAAGGTGATTCACTTACTTCTTCTATTAATAAAATATGATTATCAGTTATTACATCAAAAGGAGTATTAATTGCAGAACAGATCATAGCTAAGTTGCCACCAGCTATTTTGCCTTTAAAGGAATTTTTATTAATATATGAAATTGAATCAAATTTATCTAATTGATAAGTATAATTTTTAGATTTACACGATGAGATATTTAGAAATGAATTCATAGTTACTTCGTCCTTAAAGTTAGATGTAATCATAGGTCCATGAAATGTAATTAGTCCAAGTTTTGAAAAATAATTTAATAACAGAGTTATATCACTAAATCCACAAAAAAATTTTGGATTTTTTTTTATTATTTTTTTATCTATATAGGGCATCATTCTAATAGAACCATATCCGCCACGAAGGCAAACTATTCCGTCAACTTCTGGATCTTTGAACATATTATTTAAGTCATTGGCACGGTCAATATCTGAACCAGCAAGGTATCCATATCTATCATATATATGAGGAGCAGTTTTTACTTTAAATCCTGTAGCTGCTTTAAAACATTCAATTTTTTCGTCAATAATATCAATATCCTGCGGTGAAGCAGGAGCAATGATACCTATAGTTGAACATGAATTCAATATTTTACCTTTAAACATTAAGCATAAAACCTCCATAGAAAAAGAGAGCATAAAAGCTCTCTTTAGTTTTTATATATATTATGAAAATTTATAGATTCTTGTGTTAATTAAACATGTCCTTTTTATAAAGGAAGAATGCTACTACTGCACATATACCTATTGTTATTAAAACTACTAGTGAAAATGCATTAGGATTACCTTGAAGGGGGACGTCTATATTCATTCCGTATATTCCTGACATTATAGTAGGTATAGCCATTAATATTGTTATAGAAGCTAATATTTTCATTACGATATTAAGATTATTAGAAATAACTGAAGCAAAGAAATCCATTGTACTAGCAAGGATGTTACTATATATTTCAGTCATTTCTATAGCTTGTTTATTTTCAATAATTACATCTTCTAAGACATCTTTATCTTCTTCATATTTTTGCATAATATCAAGTTTTAACATTTTCTCTAGTGTTATTTCATTTGCTTTTAATGATGTAGAGAAGTATACCAAAGATTTCTCTAATGAATGTAATTGAATTAATTCTCTATTCTTCATAGACTTATGAAGTCTTTTTTCAATCATCAAACTTTTTTTATCTATTTGACGTAAATATAAAAGATAATAAGTAGATATTCTATTTAGTATTTGCAAAATAAATCTAGATTTTTTAAATGTAAAGAAAGATTTAATTTTCCCATTAATAAAATCGGTTAATATTTTACTATTTTTTAGACATATAGTTATAAGTTGAGTCTCAGTATGTATAATTGCTAAAGGATACGTATCATAAGTTAATGAGTTATCTTCCATTTCAGTAAATGGTATATCTACTATAACAATTATATTACCATCTTCAATATCTATACGAGATGTTTCTGCATCATCCAAAGGTGCTTTTAAGAAATCTAATGAAACACCAGTCTTTTTTGATATTAATATAAGTTCTTCATCAGAAGGTGCTACTACGTTAATCCAGCAGCCTGGCTGAATACTATCTAATAAATTTAAGGTTGGGTCATGTTCGCTTGAACTTTTATAAATTTGAATCATTTCATAACCTCCTTTTTAGTTATAAACTCTACACCTAATTATACTATTATAAAACGTTTTGTAAAACTAAATATTCCATTAAAGAAGATGAGTAAAGACAGGCAATGACCTGTCTTTACTTTTTACTATAAAACTCATTTTTAATTTCTAGAAGTAAGTCTTCCTTTTCTATTAAGTCAGCAGAAGTGAAAGCAAGTGCTAGTGCAGATTTTTTTATTTGAGAGAAGGCAAACTCACTTAAAGTTGAATCAGCAAATTCTTGTGACCCGTATTTTATCGATGGATCATTACATATAGAGATGTATGGATGTATGCAAGGAACTTTTTTACTTACAATACCAATACTTAATCCAGCATTAATATTTTTGGGACTATCTATGGATATTATTCCATTTTCTTTTAAGTTATGACTAAATAATCTATTTAGTGTTCTATTTGTAATGAGTTCATCATTAGGAGGCTCATAAAGAGAAATTGAATGAGGTATATGAGTTAAATTTGATACATAGCGAATAATTTCTCTTATTTTATTTTCTGCTAATTCTCCTATGTCTGTTGATGAAGACCTTATGTAGAATTTTGCCTCAGATTCAATAGGAACTAATAGAGGAGTATTGCCTCCTTTTGAAAGAATATAGTTTATTTCTACATCTTTAGGAAAGCCTTTAGATAATGAATTTAGTATGCTAAAAGTTAATAAAATTGCATCTAATGAATTATAACTTCCTTTGTTTAAAAAACTTAAGCCACTATTACCTATGAATTTAACACTAAGAGGTGTTATAGAGGAAGATGAACCACTTTCACAAGTTACAATATCTGGATGACATTCCATTACTACATCAATATCATCAAATGTACCTTGCTTTGTCATTATAGCTTTTGTACCACCTAAATATTCTCCAGGACAGCCAATTAATATAACTGAGCCTCCAATTTTATTAATAATATGTCCAACAGTAAGTGCAGCTGCAACAGATATACTACTTAAAGCATTATGTCCTGTTATATGTCCGTAATTTTCAACAGCGTCATATTCGCATAAAAAACAAATTTTTGGATAGCCTGTGCCTTTAGCTGCATAAAAAGAATTATCTATTGCTAAGTATCTTTCAGTAACATTAAAATTATGTTTACTAAGTAAGTTGCATATATAATGACAACTATTAACTTCATTATAACTTGATTCAGGATTTGAATATAGATAACTGCATAAATCTTTAATTTCATTTTCTATTGTGGATAGAAAAGATATCATTTCTTGTTTCATATTTAGCCCTCCCTAATTTTATGATTAATATTATTTTCTACAAATGTGTTTAAAAATATTATGAAGTTATCTACTTTAAACCTGTTTCTTTTTTATTAATATTACAAATGGTATAATAAAAATGAATATTCTTTAAAAGAAAGAGGTAAACATTATATGAATAAAGGATGCTTTATTGTATTTGAAGGTGGAGAAGGATCAGGAAAAAGTACAATATTAGAAATGATATATAATTGGATGATAGATAATAATATAGATTGTATAAAAACTAGAGAGCCGGGAGGCATTAAAATAGCAGAACAAATAAGAAGTGTTATTTTAGATAGGGATAATACAGAGATGGATGGAAGGTGTGAAGCATTATTATATGCTGCATCAAGAAGACAACATCTTGTAGAAAGAGTTATTCCAGCTTTAGAATCTGGAAAAGTAGTTTTATGTGATAGATTTTTAGACTCATCATTAGCATATCAAGGTTATGCAAGAGGACTTGGCATACAAGAAATATATGAAATAAATAAATTTGCGATAAATGGATATTTCCCTGATTTGACTCTATTTTTTGATGTAAATCCTGAGGTTGGCTTGGAAAGAATAAATAAAAATAAAGATAGAGAAGTTAATAGATTAGATTTAGAAAAAATAGATTTTCATAATAAAGTAAGAGAGGGATATAATATATTATTGCAAAGAAATAATAATAATATGATAAAGATAGATGCTTCAAAAAGTATTAATGAAGTATTTGAAAGTGTAAAGGCAAGCATTGAGTTATATTTTAAAGAAAAATAAATTTTAAAATAATATGTAGAGTTAACTGTTTATGTTAAAATATAGTTAAGATTTGCGAATTTCGGGATGGTGATATTATGAAAATGGTAATAGCTATAGTTCAGGATGATGATGCTATGGATTTAGTTGAAACTTTAACAGAAAAGAAAATTGGAGTAACCAAATTAGCAACAACAGGGGGATTTTTAAAATCAGGAAATACTACACTAATGATTGGTGTTGAAGATGATAAAGTTGATGAAGTTATAGATACAGTTAAAGGTATATGTGAAAAACGAAAGGAAGTTGTAGTATCATCTCCTTTCTCTGGAAGTTCAGAAATGTATATGCAGTATCCAGTTCAAGTAGAAGTTGGAGGAGCAACAGTATTTGTAATTGATGTTGATAAATTTATAAGAATATAAAATGAGGTGCATATTGTGAAAGGGTTTATAGGATTTGAAAATATTATTAATGGATTTATGAAACGAGAAGATAAAAATACTCTTTCACATGCTCATATAATTACAGGGCCCGATGGAATAGGAAAGAGTATAATAGCAAAAATGTTTGCCAGGAAGATACTTGGAAAAACGGAAGATATTAATTATGCAGACATTATTCATTATAGATCAGAAAAGGCATCTTTAGGAATTGATGAAGTAAGAAGAATTATTGAGGAAGTATCAAAGAAACCTTATGAAGGAGATAGAAAAGTAATTATAATTCATGAAGGCGATAAGCTTACAGTACAGGCTCAAAATGCTATGTTAAAAACAATAGAAGAACCTCCAAAAGGAGTATACATAATATTATTAACAGAAAGTCTTGAATTATTACTTGATACTATAAAATCGAGATGTCAGATTTATAAATTAACACCTCTATCAAAGAACGATATGCTTAAGTATCTTAATTCAATAGGGGAGACAGATGAAAAAAGGATATTAGCTGCATTAGCATATGCAGAAGGAATTCCAGGAAGAGCAGACAGAATTTTAAATGATAAAGAACTGGATAAATTGAGAAATTTAATTATTGATTTATTAAATGAAGTCAATAATAAAAATGAAAATGCAGTTTTAGAATTTGAAAATAAGCTTTCAAAATATAAAAATGAAAAAGATGAAGTACTAAACTTATTAGCTTCATTTATAAGAGATATTATTGTTTATAAAGAGTTAGAAAATAAAGATATAATTATTAATGTTGATAAAATTGAGTTTGTTGGTAAGTTAGCCTTAGCGTTGTCTTACAATAAATTGAATACAATGCTTAATTGTGTTGAAGATGCAAGAAAAAATTTCAAGAGTAATATTAGTTATTCAATGACTATGAGTGTTATGCTTATAGGATTTATGGAGGGTTAATGAATGATAAAAGTAGTAGGTGTAAGGTTTAAAAAGGCCGGAAAAGTATATTACTTTGATCCAGCAGAGTTAAATATACAAAAAGGTGATTTTTTAGTTGTTGAAACAGCTAGAGGAATAGAATTTGGAGAATGTGTAATAGGCATTAAGGAAATAAAGGAGGAAGAAATAATTGCTCCTTTAAAGAGCGTTCTTAGAGTTGCAGATTCTAAAGATATAGCAAAACATAAAGATAATAAAGCTAAGGAAGCATCAGCTTTAAGCATTTGTTTGAGGAAGATACAAGAACACGGACTTGCTATGAAACTTATAGATGTAGAGTATACCTTTGATAATAATAAAGTAATATTTTACTTTACAGCAGATGGAAGAATTGATTTTAGAGAATTAGTAAAAGATTTAGCTACTATATTCAAAACAAGAATAGAACTTAGACAAATAGGGGTTAGGGATGAAGCTAAGATGATAGGTGGTTTAGGACCTTGTGGAAGACCTATGTGTTGTTCAACATTTCTTGGAGACTTTACATCGGTTTCTATAAAAATGGCTAAAGAACAAGGATTATCTTTAAACCCAACTAAAATTTCAGGTATATGTGGTAGATTAATGTGCTGTTTAAATTATGAACAGAGTACATATGAAAGTATTAGAAAAAGGCTGCCTAAGGTTGGAAGTATAGTAGGTACTGAAGATGGAAAGGGAGAAGTTGTTTCGAATAGTACAGTAAAGGAATCTGTAAGAGTAAAAATGAGATTTGAAGATGAGGATATACTAAGAGATTATAAGATAAGAGATATAAAATTAATTAAAGGCAGTTATGAAGATTCGGTAGATGAGAAGGATATAAGATTAGAAATTGAATCAGAAGAAGATAAAAAGCTAATTAGAGATTTAATTAATGAAAAATAGGGGGAGACTTTATGAAGTCTGTAATTAAAGTTTATAATTTAAATACACAAAAAGATATTAGTAAAATTCAAGGCGCAATTGCTAATAATGAAGGTATTTTAGCTTGTGAAATATCTCTTAATAAAAAAGAAATTCAGGTTATATATAATGAAAGCTGTATAGATTTAGATAAGATACTCGAAAGTATAGAAAATTTAGGCTACATGGTACATTAACTCAATGAATTTAATTTATACAAAACACTTTAAAAGCATATAGAAAAGTGTTAAAATAATGATGGTGTAATTACCATAATTATTAGGAGGTGTTTTTGATGGCATATAAGATAAATGACGGATGTGTAAGCTGTGGTGCATGTGCGGCAGAATGTCCAGTAGAAGCTATTAGCCAAGGAGATGCGATATTTGTAATTGATGCAGATACTTGTATTGATTGCGGTAACTGTGCAAATGTCTGTCCAGTAGGAGCTCCAGAAGCAGAATAAGAAATATACTTTAAGTAAGTTTAAAAGATCATCTAGAGCTTAGATGATCTTTTTCAATGTATAGGAAATTTGAAAAATAAAAGTTAAGCATAGGATTTTGAGAATCCTATGCTTTTAAAATTTACACTAACAATTAAGTTAACAAAAGAAAGCATAGCATCAGTCCTTTATTCTGTATATAAAATTCAAATTTAAGTTGAATAGAAAAATAGAGAAATATAAAGAAAATTATAGTAATAATGAGATAAATGACTTAAATAAGTAATGACTGAAAAGAGTTAATAAAGGAAGGTTTAATAAAACTTTGACCTTCCCTGACCTTAGAACTATAATAAACTTGTAAAAA
>CAKVFO010000158.1 GCA_934746785.1 uncultured Clostridium sp.
CAAATCACAACCAGTCGCTTAAAAATATTGCTTCTACCTCCTTAAATACTAACGGAAATTTTGCTTTTCGGTTCTTTCGCGGCACTACATTTTTTCTTTTTAACGTATTGGACGACTTACATATCAGAAAGCCAGTTATAATCAGTACACGCTCTTAAATAAAGTTTTTAATTTCCTATACATTAAAAAATTAAATCTATTTTATTCTTTTTTAAATATTCTACCCATTCTTCATTAGGTTCTTCATCTGTTATAATTATATCAATATCTTTAAAATCAATGACTTTTATAAAAGATGACTTATTAAACTTTGTATGATCAACTAGTAATATCGTTTTATCTGCCTGCTTTTTCATTAATTTTTTCAGTTCTGATTCTGATTCATTTGAACCCATAATTCCTTTTTTCATATCTATTGCTTTACAGCTTAAAAAAGCAATATCTACATTGTAATTTAATATAGTACTTTTAGAAATTGACCCCTGCAAAGATCTTAGATTATGATTTAAAATACCACCTGTTAATAAAACATTTACATTAGATTCACTTAATTCAATTACCCCTTCAACTGAATTAGTTATAACTGTTATATCACTTCTATCCTTTATTAAAGTAAGTACTTCAGTAACTGTTGTACTTGAATCTGCTGCTAACGTTGCTCCTGACTTGATATAATCTAAAGCCTTTAAAGCTATAATCTTTTTTAATTCTTCATTTTCTACAGTTCTTTTTATAAACTTTTTTCCATCATTCTTCTTATCAGTATTTAATATAGCTCCTCCATAAGTTCTTGTAACTAGTCCTTCCCTCTCAAGCTTTTCCAAATCTCTTCGTATAGTTTCTTCTGTAACCTCAAACCTTTCACTAAGTTTTGATACATATAATTTTTTATCTTGTTTAATAATCCCCTTAATAATTTCCAATCTTTCTCTTGGTAACACTTTTAATCCCCCCATTACCTTTTAATTCTCCATTTTATATTTTTTTACCACATCATATGTACTTATAGTTAAATTATACCTTATTTTTTTGTAAAAAACACACTATTTTACGACTTTATTAAGTCATCTAAAAGGTTATAAAATAATAATCAGTACTCGCTCTCAAAAAAAGTTTTTAATTTCTATACGTTAAAATATTTTGCATAGAAATTTCTAAATTCATTCTATTTTACTTTTGAATAAAACTATCCTTCTTTATATAATTATATAATTCACTATCTTTTTCAATCATATTTTCCCAATTGTTTATACCATAATTAAAATGATTTACTAACACCTCTTTTACTTTGTCTACTTCCTTATTTTTAATTATTTTAAGCATTTCCCTATGCTGATCTACACTTTTCATTTTATCATTCTCTATTTGAAACAATATGCGAATTCTATCATAATGAGTACTTATACTTAATATGCTTTTCCAAACTCTATCCATATTTACTCCTTCAAAAAATAATTCATGAAAATTATTATCTAATTTATAAAACTCCTTTTTACCGGATTTCATTTCAGCAATTATTTGCTGTGCATATAAGTTTTTCTCCAACTCAACTAAACACTCCTTATTAAAGTTCTCACATGCCTTTTTTAATACCTTTTCCTCTAAAGCAAATCTCATAAATTTAGCTTCCTCAACTAACCCTAAATCTATCAATGATACAAAAGTTCCAGATTGAGGTTTTACCTCTATTAAATGCTCCCCTTTTAGTCTAGTTAATACTTCCCTTATAGGTGTTCTTGAAATCCCCATCTTTTCTGATAAATCTATTTCACTAATAAGCTCTCCTGGCTTTAACTCCATGGACATTATATTTTCTTTAAGCACTCTATAAACATAATCTTTATTACTTTCCTTATCCTTCTTATCAAATAAAATCAAAATATTCCACCTCTATTATGCACTATACTTACTTTGTCTTTTTTTAAACTTAGATTTTATTATTTCCTAATTATAAAGGTTAAATTCAAACTGCACAACTATAATTTCTCCTCAATATAGCTAGGATAGTTTCCTCTTATGTAGTCAAACAAATTTTTGAATTATATATTGCTATATAATTTAACATATCTTTTTGTGTACTTTGTATATAGATTTTTGATAAATATGATTTTATAATGTAAACATATTCAAGATTAATTAAATTTTAGGAGGAATCTATTTATGTCAACTTTATCACTAAGACACATTTATAAAATATATCCCGGAGATGTTGCTGCAGTTAAAGACTTTAACTTAGAAATTGCTGATAAAGAATTTATAGTTTTCGTTGGTCCTTCTGGATGTGGTAAATCAACTACATTAAGAATGGTTGCAGGATTAGAAGAAATCTCTAAAGGAGAATTGTATATAGATGGTAACCTTGTAAATGATGTAGCACCAAAAGACAGAGATATATCCATGGTATTCCAAAGTTATGCCTTATACCCTCACATGAGTGTATTTGATAATATGGCTTTTGCTTTAAAATTAAGAAAAGTTCCAAAAGAAGAAATAAAAGAAAAAGTCGTAGCAGTTGCAAAAACTCTTGATATAGAACATCTTTTAGATAGAAAACCTAAAGCTCTTTCAGGTGGACAACGTCAAAGAGTTGCTCTTGGACGTGCAATTGTTAGAGAGCCTAAAGTATTCTTAATGGATGAACCTTTATCAAACCTTGATGCTAAACTTAGAGTTCAAATGAGAACTGAGATTTCTAAACTTCATAAAAGATTAGAATCTACATTTATTTATGTAACTCATGATCAAACTGAAGCAATGACTATGGGATCAAGAATCGTAGTAATGAAAGATGGAATTATTCAACAAGTTGACTCACCTCAAGTTGTACATGATCATCCAGCTAATCTATTTGTTGCTAGTTTTATCGGAAGCCCTCAAATGAATTTTATTCATTCTCTTGTTACTGAAGAAAATGGCAGACTTTTCTTCGACTTTAAAGGCGAAAAGCTTCTTATCGCTGAAGATAAAGCAAAAATATTAAAAGAAAGAGGATTTGTAAATAAAGATTTAATTGTAGGTATTAGGCCTGAAAATATGGACAATAATCCTGAATTTGTTGAAAAATATAAAGATTCAAGTTTCATGTGTAAATTGGAAGTTAAAGAACTTATGGGAGCTGAAACATATCTTTATATAACTAGAGAGGATAAACAATTAGTTGTTAGAGTAAATGGAAGCAGCACTCTTGAATTAAATAGTAATATACGTATTGCTATGAATCCTGATAAAATGCATTTCTTTGACATAGAAACAGAAAAAACTATAGTATAAACTATAAATAGAGCTGTATCTAATATGTATAGATACAGCTCCCTAACTATAATCTTAGAATTCTTTTAGACATTTCATAATTTAAATCTTTATGCTTATCTTTAATCTTTTCCTTGAAATTATAGAATATTATTTTTTCTTTTTTTATATCAAATACATTATTAAATACTTCCTTTGGCATAAAATTAATATATCTACTAATATTATCAGCATCTTGTATAAGCTTTATATAATTACTATTTTCTATATCTTCACACCCATGTGAACCATGTTTTCTTATCATATCCTGAATTAAAATTATATATTTCTCATCTAAATTCAAAATTGCACTATCATTACTTAATGCAGCTATTTCTTTAAATATTTCTCCAAGATGATTAGCAGCACTCTCTGCATGATGCTTCTCATCTTTTTTAATATCATGAAGCAAAGCTGCCATACATATATAGTCCTTGTTAGATATCATCTCTTGCTTTGATTTTTTTGTCAGATCCTCTTCTGTACAATTTTCAAGAATATATATACATAAGTTAGCAACTAATCTGCTATGATAGAATCTGTATCCAATTTTTTTATTCTTATCACATTTAAAATTTTTATCTGCCATTATATACTCAGCATATTTATACACATCATCTAATGCACTCATTTTTTTAATCCATTTATTACTCTTTCTCCAAAGTCTTTATCTGCTTTGCAAAAATATTCAACAACCTTTTTTTGGATACATTCTGGTACTTCCCAAAGTTCGCTTAATATATTATCTACTAAAGCACATTTATCTTTTTCACATAACGACCTATATCTTTCGCCAGCCTGTGTAAAATCATCTATTCTATCTATTGGATGTTTCACTGCAAATCCTTCATAATATAATCCCTTATTATTAGCATTATTACAAACCTTAGGATTATTATCATTTAAAGAATTAGGCTTATAATTTATAGCACCTTTGTGATATTTATATGTCATAGTTCCATCCTGCTGCCCATTATTAACTCCTGATTTAGCACTGTTTATAGGAAGCTGTGCAAAGTTACTTCCTATCCTATATCTCTGAGTATCTGTATAAGAAAATCCCCTGCCTTGAAGCATTTTATCAGCTGAAAGCTCTATACCTCTAACTATATTTCCTGGACAGAAAGCTGACTGCTCTACTTCTGCAAAGAAGTTTTCAGGATTCTTATTCAGTGTCATAATTCCTACTTTAATTAATGGAAATCTATCTTCTGGCCATACTTTAGTATCATCTAATGGATCAAATTCTAACTTACAACTCTCTTCAATATCCATCATCTGAACACATAATTCATATTTAGGATACTTACCATTATCTATAGCATCACGTAAATCTTTAACTGCTATATCCGGATCTAATCCTGCTAGCATTTCTGCCTCTTTCCTATTTACTCCTTCTACTCCTTGCTTAGTCTTCCAATGATATTTTATAAATTTCCTTTCCCCTTTATCATTTACCCATACATACGTATTAACCCCAAAACCATCCATATGCCTATAACTCTTTACAATACCTAAATCTGAATAAAGCCATACTATCATATGAGTAGCTTCAGGTGAATTAGAAATAAAGTCCCAAAATCTACTTACATCCTTAAGATTAGTATCTGGTGATGGTTTTAAAGAATGTATAACATCTGGAAATTTTATTGCATCTCGTATAAAAAATACAGGAAGATCATTCCCAACAATATCATAGTTCCCTTCGTCTGTATAAAACTTAACTGCAAACCCTCTAGGGTCCCTTACCGTATCTGCTGAACCTTTTGAACCTATAACAGTTGAAAATCTTACAAACACAGGAGTTTTTTTATTTTCTTCACTTAAAAAATCTGCACATGTATATTTTTTCATACTCTTATAGCACTTAAAATATCCATGAGCTCCAGTTCCTTTTGCATGTACTACTCTTTCTGGAATTCTTTCTCTATCAAAATGAGCAATTTTATCTAAAAGACTGATATCTTCTAATAATACAGGGCCACTATTTCCTATAGTTTTAGAATTATCATCATCATCAACCAAAGCTCCTAAACTTGTAGTTAAACATTTTTTATCTTCTTCAACCTTATTTCGATAACCTTTCTTTTTCAATTAAACATCCTCCTGATATATCTATCATATTTAATTTATTCTCTTTTTATAATTTTGTTACTTTTATAAATATCTCCACTCCTAGGCAGAAAATCTATTTACATTCCTAATATATCTTTAATAGAAGTCCATCTAGATCATTGAAAAGTTAAATTCCTATATTATTTCAGTTGATTTAATTTGTTGTATACTATATTATAAACAGAAGACGTTATTTAGTAAAACAAATGATATTAAGTAGGTGAACAACTAATGATAAATCTTTTAGAAGAAGCAAATAGATGTCTAGTATGTAAAAATGCAAGATGTCAAAAAAACTGTCCAATTAATACACCAATTCCGGAAATCATTTCATTGTATAAAGAAAATAAAATTGAGGAAGCTGGTAAAAAGTTATTTGATAATAATCCTTTATCAGCAATATGTGCAATTGTATGTCCTCATGAAAATCAATGTAAAGGAAACTGTATACGTGGTATAAAAGGAGAACCTATTTATTTTCACGAAATTGAAAATGAAATCTCATCAAAATATTTAGAAACTGTTAAATTTACTAAACCTGAAAGTAATGGTATAAAAGTTGCAGTTGTAGGTGCTGGACCTGCTGGTATAACTGTTGCTTTTGAACTTGCAAATATAGGTTATGATGTTACTATCTTTGAAAAGAACGAAAAGATAGGAGGAATATTAACTTACGGTATTCCTGAATTTAGATTACCAAGAACATATATAAATTTAATTGAAAAACACTTAAAAGATCTTGGGGTGAAAATTAAACGCAATACTTTAATTGGTAAAGTTATTACATTAGATAATTTAACTGATGATGGATTTAAATCAATATTCATAGGAACAGGTGTATGGAATCCTAGAAAACTTGGTATTCCAGGAGAAACTCTTTCACATGTTCATTATGCAATTGATTATTTAAGAAGTCCTTCACTATATGATCTAGGTGATAATGTTATAGTTATTGGTGCAGGTAATGTTGCTATGGATGCTGCAAGAAGTGCTAAATTCTATGGCTCAAAAAATGTACATATTTACTATAGACGTGATTTTGAAGATATGCCAGCTACAAAGCATGAAATACAAGAAGCTAAGGAAGAAAATGTTATATTTAATACATTCAAATCTCCTGCAAAAATCACTGATGATGGAATAGAATTTATTGATACTAAAAAAGTATGTAATGAAGATGGTTCAACAAGTCTAGTTAATGTTGAAAACAGTAATACTCTTGTTAATTGTGATTCTATATTAATTGCAACAGGACAAGTTCCTAGAGATACTATAGTTAAAAATAATGCTGGTATCGAAGTTAAAAGAGGCGGTCTTTTATTAACTGATGAAAATGGACAAACTACTAGAAAAGGTGTTTTTGCTTGTGGAGATGTTTCTCATGGAGCTAAAACTGTTATTGAAGCAGTTGTTTCAGGTAAAAAGATTGCTGAATCAATGGATTTATATCTAAAAAATTTATAAAAAAGAAGCCTAAATGGCTTCTTTTTATTTATCTATAAAATTCTTGAGTTGCATACACTTTATTTCCTATCTTATATACACCAATTCCTATACTGTTAACATTTGTAGATAAAATATTTTTTCTATGTCCTTCTGAATTCATCCAGTTTGTCATAAATTGATTTGCTAAAGCATTAGCATCAGAAACACCTGAAATATAAGCAATATTTTCTGCCCATGCATTATAACTTACTCCGTCATTTTTCATTTTAACAGTTATAAGATTCCCATTTAAATCTTTATGGTCAAAATAATTATTATCACCCATATCTTTAGATTTAATTCTTGCATACTTTTGCATTGTATCGTTATAAGATAATTGGCTTAAACCATTAGCTGCTCTTTGTTCATTTACTTTACTATATATAAGCTGTTCTACTT
>CAKVFO010000159.1 GCA_934746785.1 uncultured Clostridium sp.
GGATATGATGATGCACTAGATGCCTTTGGATGTCATGGTGTTGGCGGTATATGGGGTGGAATTGCAACTGGTCTTTTCACTAAAACTTCCATAAATCCTGTTGCTAAATGGAATGGACTATTTTTTGGTGATACTCAGCTTTTTGTAGCTCAAATTATTAGTATTATAATAACTATTGCTCTTGCTTCAATAATGACATTTATAATTTTAAAAGTTATAAGCTGCTTTATGGATATTAGAGTAAGTAATTCTGAAGAAGCTAATGGGCTTGATATTTCTGAACATAGTGAATCTGCCTATCCATCATTTATGGGCTTAGATTAATTAAGGAGGTTACGTATATGAAAAAAGTAGAAGCTATTGTAAGACCTTCTAAGTTAGAAGAACTTAAAGATGCTTTAATTGAATCTAAAATAAGTGGAATAACAATAACTCAAGTTTTAGGCTGTGGACAACAGATGGGATGGACTGAAAACTATAGAAGCAGTAAAGTTTTAATCAATGTTCTTCCTAAAGTTCAAATTAAAATAATAGTAAATGATGACAAAGTTGATGAAATTGTAGATTTAATAGTCTCTGTTGCAAGAACCAATGAAGTTGGTGATGGTAAAATTTTCGTAACTGATATTGATGATTGTATTAGAATACGTACAGGTGAGCGTGGAGAAAATGCTATATAAAAAATAAGATATAAAAAGCCTAAAAAGCCAAAGAACCATACTAGCTCAAAAACTAGTATGGTTCTTTCAATTTAACATATCTTATTTTTTTAATTCAAAATCATTAATAAATTAATTTAAACTAGTCCAATCAATGTAAACATTATCAAAAATGTTTTGATCATCTGAATCAAATGATTTCAAATCAGTATTTATATTTATGTAATTAGTATTATATGAAAAACATATACGTATATATCCCTTATTCCCAATACAATATAATATTGGTGGATTAACTTTCAAATCATCAGATGAATTATAAATAGGATTATTAATAAAGTAAAATTTATTAATAATATCAATTAGTTCATTATTTTTTATATTTACAAGTGCATATTGATTTTCTTTCGTTTTCTGAATTCTAATTGCCCCATCACCAAAATAAGCAAGTGTTTTTTCATTTTCAACAGTATTCTTATCCTTAAATACTTTATCAAAATAGTTACTAACAGAAGATTTTTTATTTTTTATGTTTTTAAAAATGTTTTGATCATTATTATCAAAGGAATCTAGAGAACCCTCAAAAATATTATTTAATTTATAGTTTAGCTTCAATACATTATCATTATCATTACTTATCATGTATACACAATTGTCTTTTTCAAAGTAATTACTTATATTACTATAAAGTATTTTTTCTTCTTTTCTATCATATAAAAATTTAGTAGAATCATCATATTTTCTAATTGCGAATCTAAAGTCACCAAAATTGCATATATCGAAGTTATCATATTTTACAATAGTATAATATTTGGGATTTATATTTGAATTATTATTGATTATACTAATCACTCTTATTATTATAGGAGAAGCAAGTAACAAAATAAAGATTGATATTTTAAATAATTTTTTCACACACATCACCACCTATAAAATATCACAAACTCCAAAAAAAGTATACTGATATTTGTAATGTATTTAACTTCAAAAAAATCACTGTAGGGCTAATTATGCCTACAGTGATTTTTCATTTAGAGATGTTTTTTACATCTATTTTATTCCATATTAAATATCCTTATACATTATATTCCTAATGGTATTCCAAATGTAAAGAATCCTATTAATAATATTGTCCATGCAATCAAGAATGCTATTGAATATGGTATCATTAATTTAATCATATCTCCTAATGTATATTCAGGCTTGTATTTCTTCATATAAACAAGAATTATACCTGCATAAGACATAAGCGGTGATATAACATTTGTAGCTGAATCTGCAACTCTATATGCAGCTGCTACCATATCTGGAGTTAATGAATTATTTACTTGATATAACATTGGTATAAATATTGGTCCAAGTAACATCCATTTTGAAGTTAGTCCTCCAACAAATAAATTTATTATTGCAGTAACAATTATAAATCCAATTAATAATAAAATAGGGTATTGTGATAAACCTAAAGCTTCAAGTCCTGATGCTCCTAAATAAGTTATATATGTACCTATATTTGAATAACTTAATAGTGCTAAGAAGTTATAGCAGAAAAATGTAAGAACTAATACATATCCCATATTACTCATTTGTTTTGCCATACCTTTAACTACATCCATAGCATTGTTAAACTTCTTAACTTTGAATCCATAAAATACTGCTGGCACAAAGAATACAAAAGTAATTATAAGTATTATATTATCCATTAAAGGATTTACTGTTTTTCCTGCATCATTAACATATTTAGCTAATGGTCCAAAAGCAAGTAACACAACTATAGCTAGCGCAATTAAAAGTCCTAATCCTGACCATTTTAATGCCTTATTTTCTTCTTCAGAAACCTTAAAGTCCCCTAAATCCATTCCTTCTGGAACTACATAACTTTCTTTTTCTAATCTAGGTTTTACTATCTTTGCCGTTACAAAATAACCTACCACTGATAACATCACTGTTGATGCAAGTATAAATACATAATGCATTGTTGCAGGATTTATAGCTTGTCCTGCTGCTGTTTCAAAAGGTATCCCTTGAGATTCAGCAAATATCTTAGCATTATTTCCCACTATAACATCAATAGGTGTTCCTGGTATAAGATTAGCACTAAACCCTGCTGATACCCCTGCAAAAGCTGCTGCCATACCTATTAAAGGATTCTTCTTTAATCCTAAGTAAAGTAAACCTGCTAAAGGAATTAATATTATGTATCCTGCATCGGTTGCAATACTACTCATAATTCCTAAGAAAACTAAAACTACTGGTAAAAATCTATCCGATACTTTAGTACCTATCTTTTTAATACAAGTTGTTAAAAGTCCTGATTCTTCAGCAAGACCTACACCTAACATTACTATTAAGATTGTACCAAGTACACCGCCGCCATAAGCCAGCCAGTTTGTTAATAGTGCATTATCAAAAATCCATCTAAAGTTTTCTGCACTAAACATATTCTTTATTTCATATACTATTGTACTTCCATCTCCTGCCAATGTCTCAAATTGCATCCCCCCCATAAAAATGGTTGCTGCCATTGTTATTGCAAATAACCATGCAAATATTATTACTGGATCTGGTATATTCTTTCCTACTTTTTCGATGAAAGATAATTTCTTCTTATCTTCTTTTTTACTCATCGATAGCCCTCCTTTTTATCTTTTGTTTGATTAAATTCAATTTTCAATGTAATTATTATATCATCTATTAATACTTTTGAAACATTTCTTGATTTTATTTATACTTTTATTAATATAACTTTATTCTTTTTAATATTTATTAATTTTTATATATGAAATAGAGCATAAAATTTCTGATTTGTTAAAAGAATACTCTCTCACTGAAGTAAATATGTATTTCCTCAAAGGACAAATAATTAAAATAAGTGTAGATGAAAATCATATTTCTATGATTTTCATCTACACTTATACAGTACCAAAAAAAGATATATCTAAATCCTTAGATATATCTCTTTATTATAACTAACTTCTATTATTCAAAATCCTCAATTCTTATTACATTATCTATACTATTTACTGATGATAATCTATTAAGATCATTAATAGAATTCTTCAATTGTTTTTCTGTACACTTATGTGTAACAAGAACAAGTGTTACTTTGCTTTCATTCTTATTGACTTCTTTTTGAATTACTGAGCGTAAACTTAACTTATATTTACCAAATACAGAACTTATATCACTTAAAACACCAGCCTCATCTGCAACTGTTGCTCTTATGTAATATTTACTTACTATTTCATCTACATCCTTAACTTCTTTCTTCCATAAATTATTCTTTACAACCTTTGATGAATTATCGCTTTCAACATCTGATCTTACTATTGATACAATGTCAGCAACTACTGCACTACCTGTTGGTAATTCTCCTGCTCCTCTTCCATAAAACATTAAATCTCCAACAGCATTTCCTTTTACGAATACTGCATTAAATGAATCAAAAACATTAGCAAGAGGATGAGATTCTGGTATCATTGTTGGATGAACTCTTAATTCTAACTTTCCATCAATATCCTTAGCTATTGCTAGAAGTTTTATTACTCTTCCAAAGCTTTTAGCATATTTCATATCTTCATCAGTTATCTTAGTTATACCTTCTCTATATACCTTTGCACTATCAATTTTAGTTCCAAATGCAAGAGATGCTAAGATTGCTAATTTATATTGAGCATCAAATCCTTCTATATCTGATGTTGGATCTGCTTCTGCATATCCTTTTTCTTGAGCTTCCTTTAATACATCTTCAAACTTACTGCCTTCAAGTTCCATCTTGCTTAAAATAAAGTTTGTAGTACCATTTACGATTCCATATAACTCTTCAATTTTATTTGCTGTAAGACTTTCATTAATTGCTTGGATTATAGGGATTCCTCCAGCAACACTTGCTTCATAATTAAGCATTACACCTTCTTTATCAGCCTTTTCATAAAGAGTATCACCATCTGTAGCTAGAAGCATCTTATTAGCTGTAACAACATGTTTCTTTTTATTCATGGCTGCTAAAATGTATTCTCTTGCCGGCTCTATTCCCCCCATTACTTCTACTACTATTTTTATAGAATCATCATTTAATATTTCATTAAAATCAGTAGTAACTAATTCATCTGCAACATCAATTCCTCTGTCCTTATTCTTATTTCTTACAAGAATTTTTCCAACTTCCACCTTACATCCTGAGCGTTTCATAATCTCTTCTTCATTTTCTTTTAGAATATTCCATACTCCTCGTCCTACATTTCCTAAACCAAGTAATGCTACTTTAACTTTTTTCATTTATACACTTCCCCCTTTTTATCTCCCCAACTCTATATACTTTTTAATTATATTACTTTTTTTGTTTTTTTTCTATAGTTTTTCTATTTATCTAAATTTTTCTCATATATAAAAAAGATTTCAAAAGTAAAATTAAAGCATAGAGTTAAAAGAAATGCTCTAAAAATACCATTTTAACAATAATACTTTCAGAGCACTTTTAATATTTTTAGCTTATAGTTTTAACATTGCTTGCAATTATGTATTTACTTGACTTGGAATTAATATACTCTATAGAAACTTTATCCCCTTCTCTAAGCATGGCTGCTTCCCTTATAGTTTCAGTTGAAATAGAATATATATTTTCTTTTTCTTTTAACTTTATATCATATATACTTGTCCCATTCTTCACTACTAAACCTATTCTCTCAATTTCTCCTTCTACAGTTTCCTTTGCACTTGATCCATCTAAAGAAATGTTACTGTTACTTAATACATCTACATATTTATTTAACGCAGCTTGAACTGTATCACCTACACCTACAATATTATAATTTTTAACATCAACTAACGCATATTGTTTAACAAGCCCACCGGAATCTTTTAATGTTGTAAAATAAGTTGGTTCTCCTTGAATATTAATTAAATAAGGGAATGTAGCTGAATATCCATATTGCTGAACTTGCCCTTCTGCTGACTTCATACTGGCTGCTTCTGTTGCTCCTGATGTTTTATAAATAGTTGTATTACCATTTCTAGTATTAGTTAAAGTAAATCCTGCTAAACCTTCATCATTTCCTACCGAAGTTATACCAGTATAATAAAAACATTCTCCATTATTATAAATTAAATTCATACCATCTGTTGATTTTAATTTATCTTTATCATTGAAGTTAAATACACCATGTACTAGCTCTCCCCATTTATCAATATAATTTTTAATAAATTGAGCTGGCTGTATTCTATCTACCCACTTAGGTGTTTCATCTATAGAATAAACTTCTGAAACACCAGTCTGTGCATCCATAATTAATGTACCAATAGCTTTTCTTTCAGATAATCCTACTGCTGTATCATACCTTGTTATAACCCAGTATGGTCTTCCTTCATCATCAAGCTCGAAAGTATAATCCGTATGAGCTGCTCCCATATCTCTTAAATAAGCTGCTCTTTTTAAATCACTTAAAACATACGAAGAATCAAGATATTTAATATGAAGAGGTTCTCCATTTAAATCAGTTATAAGCTGTACATCATTTTGATTTGTAGCACTTACCTTAATATATCCGCTTGTCCCTTTTCTATTAGTTATCCACTTAATAAAAGAAGAATGTTCAAGAGGAGCAACATAATATAATTCTCCATTTATACTTTGAAGATGAAGCTCACCTATAGTGACCTGACTACCTAATGAAGGAATTTCTCCTAATTTCTTATCAGCTAACTTTCCTGCTAATTCCTTATCTATAGTAGGAAGCTGACTTAAGTCAATAGGTTCTATTTCATTAGAAAACTCCACTTCTTCTACATTTCCTAATAAGTTTCTATGACTCTTGTAACTAATTATAGGACTAAAAATAAAGTTAGCAGAAATAAATAACAATAATACTATTATCCCTGCATTTCTTAATCCTTTCATTGAATATATCATTCCATATATAAAAGATACAGCAATGAAAGGTAAAAGAATAACTGACGCACTTAATGTAAAGTCTAAAATTAATTTACCTTCAACAAATAATATTACTGCTAATATAAAGTAAAAACTAAGCATTACTTTTAAAAAAGATTTAAAACTTCCTCCACTTCTTATAGTATTTTTCTTTCCAAAAAATTTATGAAAAATATCTCTTAAATTATTTTCATTAAAACCCTGTTCCATATTTACCTCCTATTTTTTATAATGTCTAGATTATAACATAAAAAGTTAGTTAAAACCACATAATATTTAAAACAATATCACATATCATTTAACTTACTTTATAATTTTTAGAATATACTTGGGAATTCAAAAATAAACTTAAATATAAATAAGTAATTTTTAGGAGTACAATTATGTTTTTTAGTAAAGAAATTATGCCAATTTTTCTTTCACTACTTGCAGGGCTATCTACAATATTAGGTGCTTTTATGGTCTTTTTCTCAAAAACAAAAAGTAAAAGATTAATTACATTTGCTCTTTCATTCTCTGCTGGCGTTATGATTACAATATCCTTTACAGATCTTCTGCCTACAGCTAATGATACTTTAGATAAAATATATG
>CAKVFO010000160.1 GCA_934746785.1 uncultured Clostridium sp.
GCATGCTATCTATTATAATAATTCTTTTGATTATTTTCAAGAATAATATATAGAAAAATTAAGATAAGCTATTGCAATTACCATTACAATAGCTTATCTTAATTTTTCTATATTAAATTGCTGCTATTTCTTTTCCAAAGTTAATGCATTCATCTTCATCATCTGGTGCTTCATTAACTGTTAAACCTTCTTTTACAAGTTGTGCCCCCATTGACTTAATTCTTTCTTCCCAGTTTCTCATCCATTCTCCGTCTCCCCATCCATAAGATCCGAATAATGCAACCTTTTTTCCTGTTATAAGTCCATCTATTTCATCCATGAATGGTTCAACATAACTCTCTTCTAAATTTTCATCCCCATAAGCTGGACATCCAAATACTATAACTTCTTCATCTTTTATATCATTAACTGAAGCAGATTCAATTTTTATTAATTCTGCTTTCTTTCCTGTTGATTCAATTCCTTCTCCTATTAATTCTGCCATTTTTTCTGTGTTTCCTGATCCGCTGTAATATACTATTTTCATATTAATTCAACTCCGTTTCCTTTTCTTCTGTTTCTCTATGGCTTTATTATATTGGTAATACTTAAAAGATAATGTGATTTAAATCAAATAAACAAAAATTTTAACCATATTTATATTGACTTAAAGTTAACTTCAGCCTTTATAATTAAATTAAGATTCTTAATTTAATTATTATATAGGAGGAGTTTTATTAATGCATTTAAAAGAAATTACAAAACCAGAGGATATAAAGAAATTAAATAATGAACAATTAAATAAATTAGCAGAAGAAATACGTGAAGCTCTTATGAATCGTTTAAGTAAATGTGGAGGTCACTTTGGACCAAACTTTGGTATGGTAGAAGCAACAATAGCTTTGCATTATGTTTTTAATTCACCAATAGATAAAATAGTATACGATGTATCTCATCAAAGCTATACTCACAAAATGCTTACTGGAAGACAAAACGCTTATATATTTGATGAACATTTTAATGATGTTTCTGGATATACAAATCCTGAAGAAAGTGCCCATGACTTCTTTAATGTAGGACACACTTCTACTTCAGTAAGTCTTGCATCTGGACTTGCAAAAGCAAGAGACTTAAAGGGAGATAAAGAAAATATAATAGCTGTTATAGGAGATGGTTCTTTAAGCGGTGGTGAAGCTTTAGAAGGTCTTGATTACGTTGGAGAATTAGACAGCAACTTTATTATTGTTGTTAATGACAATGATATGTCTATTGCAGAAAACCATGGTGGTTTATATAAAAATCTTAAAGCATTACGTGAAAGTAATGGTCAATGTGAATGTAATCTATTTAAAGCCATGGGATTAGATTATATATATTTAAATGACGGTAATGATATTGAAAAATTAATTTCAACATTCCAATCTGTTAAAGATATTAATCATCCAATAGTAGTTCACATCAATACTCAAAAAGGTAAAGGCTATAAGGCTGCTGAAGAAAATAAAGAAAGCTGGCACTGGTGTATGCCTTTTGATAAGGAAACTGGAAAACCTACAGTTACCTTTGATGGTGAAAGCTACGAAAGTCTTACATGTGAATACTTATTAAAGAAAATGAAAGCTGATCCTACAGTTACAGCAATCACTGCTGGTGTTCCTACTAATATAGGATTTACAGAAGATAAACGTAAAGAAGCTGGTAAACAATTTATAGATGTAGGAATAGCTGAAGAACATGCAGTTGCTCTTGCTTCAGGTATTGCTAAGAATGGTGGTAAACCTGTATTTGCTACTCACTCAAGCTTTATGCAAAGAACTTATGATCAAATTTCACAAGACTTATGTATAAACAAAAATGCTGCAACTCTTTTAGTTAACACAGCTTCTGTATATGGAATGAATGATGTAACTCACTTAGGTATATTTGATATTCCAATGATGTCAAACATTCCTGAACTAGTATATCTTGCACCAACTAATACTGAAGAATACTTTGCAATGCTTGATTGGAGTATAGAACAAAATCAATATCCAGTTGCTATACGTATTCCTTGTAATGGTGTTATTCATACTAAGGAAGCTGTAGATACAGACTACAGTAATTTAAATACTTATAAAATTACTCAAGAAGGAAGCAAAGTTGCAATCCTAGCTCTTGGAGACTTCTATCAACTTGGGGAATCTGTTGCAAAAGCAATTGAAGAAAAGACAGGTACTGCCCCAACATTAATTAACCCTCGTTACATAACAGGGCTTGATATAGAAATGTTAGAAAGCCTTAAGGCAAATCATACTCAAATCATCACTTTAGAAGATGGTATTTTAGATGGTGGATTCGGTGAAAAGATTGCTCGTTTCTATGGTCCAACAGATTTAAAAGTATATAACTATGGACTTAAGAAGGAATTCATTGATAGGTATAAAGCTGAAGATATCTTAAAGGAAAATCATCTTACTCCAGAACAAATATTAGAAGATTTAGGACTATAATTTTCATAGACATTTAAAAAGAGTAGAAGAATTATTTCCTCTACTCTTTATTGTTTATAAAAATTGTGCAAAAACAGAAGCTCCTACAACAGTTAAAAGTCCTGATACTGCAATCGAAAGACTGCTCATAGCTCCTTCAATTTCTCCTAGTTCCATAGCCTTAGCCGTACCTATAGCATGGGAAGCAGTCCCTATGGCTATGCCTTTTGCAATAGGATGTTTAATTCTAAATATCTTACATACACCTTCAGCCATCATGTTTCCAAGAATACCTGTAATTATAATAACAGAAGCTGTAATTGTAGCATATCCTCCTAGCTCTTCAGATACCCCAATTCCAATAGCTGTAGTAATTGATTTAGGTAAAAGAGTCACATACTCAGCATGTCCCATTTTGAACAATAAGCACATTACTAAGATACATGTCAAACTAGTTAAAACACCAGAAACAATCCCAACCATAACAGCTTTCCAATTATTCTTTAAAAGTTCAGCCTGTTCATATAAAGAAATTGATAAACACACTGTTGCTGGAGTAAGAAGATAGCTTAAATACTTTGCACCTGCATTATAACTTTCATAACTTATGTTTAAAGATAATAAAACTACTGAAGTTAAAACAATAGCAATAAGTAATGGATTCAAAATCGCCATCTTAAATCTTTGCTTTAGCTTTACTCCAATTAAATATGTAAATACACTTATCATAACTCCAAAGTAAACAGAGTTCTGTAACATATCCTTCATCTTATTCCACCTCCTCAGTACTGTCTGATCCTATTACTCTTTGAGTTATTCTTCCTGTAACTGCCATAACAACAATAGTTGATACAACAGTTATAATAGCAACTGGAATAAACATAGGTCTTAAAACATCCCATAAATCTAAAAGACCAACTGCTGCTGGAATAAACATTAAAGGCATAATTTCTACTAAAAAGTTTCCCGTTTCCTTAATAGATGATAAATGAATTATCTTAGTCTTCAACGCTGTAAACATAATTACTAAACCATAAATACTTGCTGGAATAGGAAGTGGTATTAATTTATTTAACAGTTCCCCTATAAAGGAAATCATCATTATAATTGCAAACTGTTTTATGTATTTCATTGTATTTGACCCCCATTTGATTTTTTTTATATTTCATGACAAAATATAATTATATCATCACTTTTTAGACTTTAATATGCACATTTTATTAAATAATATAACAATCTTATCAGGAGGTACATATGAAAAATAATTTAATTCCAGAAAGTAACTTATATGAAAACCCTTCTTTCCCCTTTGCTATGTTTAAAATAAATGAAAAAGAATGTATTCCTCCTGGTCCTAGCTACCATTACCTTCATTGGCACGAAGATTTACAATTTACTATAGTTACAAAGGGTTCTGTATCAATGATGGTTAATGGAGAAAAGTACAATCTAAAAACTAATGATGCTATCTTTATAAATAGCGGCCTTCTACATATGACAAATCATATAAGCCCAGATGGGGAATATATAAGCTTTAACTTTCCTACAAAAATACTATCTATAATTTATGGCAGTATGCTTGAATCTGATTACGTTCTTCACTTTACAATGAACTATAATCTTCCTGCAATACTGTTGAAGAAAGATGTATTATGGCAAAACAAAATAATAAATATGCTTTTAGACTTATATAATTTTTATTCATCTTCAGATGTTTATGCAAAAGAATATGAAACTGCTCTACGATTACAATGTATATGGCTTGAATTTATTAGAAATGTTAAACACTACATAAAGATTTCATCAAAGACATTTTTACGAAAGCAAGAATATATGCAGACATTACTTACCTTCATTCATGAGAATTATATGATGGACATTAACCTAAAAAATATATCTGAATCCGCTCATGTTAGTCAATCTGAATGTTGTAGATTATTCAAAAATCTACTTAATACAAGCCCCTATGAATATCTTATTAATTATAGAATAAATAAATCTATAGACCTTCTTAAAGAGACTAATATGTCTATAACAGAAATAGCTACAAAAGTGGGTTTTAATGATAGCAGTCACTTCATTCAAATATTCAAAAAGCGTACCTATAAAACTCCAAAAAAATATAGAAATAGCAAAAAGCCTTCTGATTTATAACCAGAAGACTTTTTATTATATATAGTCATAGAAATATTCTTGATCTAGAATAATAATTTTTTTAGTACCTTGAAGTTTTATTATCCCATCCTTTTCAAACTTCTTTAACTTTCTACTTATAGTTTCTCTAGCTACACCTATATAATTAGCCATATCTTCCCTGCTTAAAGGCATCTCAATTTCTATATTATCTCCAACCTTTTCTCCATACTTATCAATTAAACTACTTAAAAGATAAGCAATTCTAGCATCAATATCATTAGTAGCCAGACTTCTAACTAATCCTTCTGCATCCGTAAGCCTTTCAGTTAAAGATTCAATAACTGCTAAAGCTAATTCAGGTCTAGTAGTCATTAATTCTTTAAAATCTCTACTTGTTATAGTACAAATCTTACAATCAGTTATAGCCTTAGCATTAACTCTATATTGACTTTCTTTTAAGATATCTAGTTCTCCGTAAAAGTCCCCTTCAGATAAAACACTAATAATCTGTTCCTTACCATCCGTTGTATATTTATAAAGCTTCATTCTTCCATAGCTAATAAAAAATAATGACTTAGAATCATCACCTTCATTAAAAATAACATTACCTTTTTTAAATTTCTTATGCTCTATCTTTTTTAATATATCTATCTTCTGACTATTCTCTAAATTTTTAAATATAGAAACTTTATTCAAACAAAATTCAGTACATTTACTGCATTGACCTAACATATAACTTCTCCTTTGTTATTACATAATTATAATTAACTATACTATACTATAAATATATTTTATAGAATCACATCAAAAAGAAACTGTATACTGAATTATTATAAAATCATTCATATACAGTTTAATTTTTTATTAAAATAAGTTTATTTATTTTTACTACTTTCTTAATTCATAGATATCTTTTTCTACATCTATAAAAACTTTAGCTATTACTTCATAAGCTTTTCCCCATGCTTCAATAACTTCATCAGTTGCAGCATCACCTAAAACTTCCTTAATAGCAATCAGAATATTCTTTCCTACTATAGGATACATTTCTGGTGTAACTTTCTTATTACAATGAATTTCTCCTATTTTCTTAACTGCAGGAAGTAACACTCCTAAATTATCAATATTTTCAGCAGCAGCTAATATTGTCATTGCTAATGCCTTTGGTTGTTTTCCTGATTCTTGCTTGTCCATATCGAATAATGGTTTCACTTCTGGATTATTAGCAAACATAGTTTTATAGAAAGTTGTAGTTATTTCTACCCCATTTTGTTTTAATGCTGGTATTGTACTTTTTACTATTTCAATTGTTTTATTATCTAACATAATTAATTTCTCCTTAAATTATATAAATCTATGAATTAATTATATCTATAGGTAAACTCAAAATATGTGATTTGAATCAAAATTCAAAATTTCATAAAATACAAAAGGGATATATGCGAATGCATTATCCCCTTTTGTCTACATACTGAATAGATGTATTTATCTAATTATTATGCTTCCATAAACATCTTTAAGTCATCTTCCACATTAGTGATTCCACCAATACCAAAGTTATCAACTAAAACTTTAGCAACATTTGGTGAAAGGAATGCTGGAAGTGTTGGTCCTAAGTGAATGTTCTTAACACCTAAGTATAATAATGATAATAATACTATAACAGCTTTTTGTTCATACCATGCTATATTAAATGCAATTGGTAATTCATTAATATCTTCTAATTCAAATACTTCTTTAAGCTTTAATGCTATAAGAGCTAATGAATATGAATCATTACATTGACCTGCATCTAAAACTCTTGGAATTCCACCGATATCTCCAAGATCTAACTTGTTATATTTGTACTTAGCACATCCTGCAGTTAAGATAACTGTATCCTTTGGAAGTGCCTTAGCGAAATCTGTGTAGTAGTTTCTAGTCTTAGCTCTACCATCACACCCTGCCATTACGAAGAACTTCTTGATAGCTCCAGTCTTAACAGCTTCAACAACTTTATCAGCTAAAGCAAATACTTGAGCATGAGCGAATCCACCAACGATTTCTCCTGTTTCTATTTCAGTTGGAGCTTTACACTTCTTAGCTAATTCAATGATTTCTGAGAAGTCTTTGTGTCCATTTTCATCTCTTTCGATATGCTTACATCCAGTAAATCCTGCTGCACCAGTTGTAAACATTCTTTCCTTATAAGTTTCCTTTGAAGTTGGCGGAACTATACAGTTTGTAGTCATTAATATAGGTCCGTTGAAAGCTTCGAATTCTTCTTTTTGCTTCCACCAAGCATTTCCGTAGTTACCTACTAAGTGCTTGTACTTCTTTAATTGTGGATAGTAGTGAGCTGGTAACATTTCTGAGTGAGTATATACATCTACTCCTGTTCCTTCTGTTTGTTCTAATAATTGTTCTAAGTCTCTTAAATCATGTCCTGAAACTAAGATACCAGGATTTTTACCTACACCTATATTAACCTTAGTAACTTCTGGATTTCCATAAGATTCAGTATTAGCCTTATCTAATAAAGCCATACCATCTACCCCAACTTTACCTGTTTCTAAAGTTAAAGCTATAAGCTCGTCTATACTTAAGC
>CAKVFO010000161.1 GCA_934746785.1 uncultured Clostridium sp.
AACCATTCCCAACTAAATTTTATTCAACCTTCATATCACTACTTGATATAAAACCAAGTTTTTCAACAGTATCCTTATTTTCATCATCTTGAATATACTCTATAAAATCTTTTACAGCTTCATTTGGCTCACCTTTAGTATACATGTGTCCCCATGACCAAAAAGGATATTTACCACTTGTTATACTTTCTTTATTGTAATCTGCTCCATCAATCTTAACTCCAATTAAACTTGCTTTTGCATCTTCACCATTCAAATAAGATAAGCCTAAATAACTAATTGCTCCCTTATTTTCTTCCATAGCTTTCTTAACAGCTCCATTTGAATCTTGAGTTGCTCCTATTCCATCATTTTCAAAATTCTTATTTCCATCTAATACTTTACTTGTAAATGTTGCTCTTGTTCCTGATGAAGAAGGTCTATGAATAACAAATATAGGTAAATCCTTTCCACAAATATCTTTCCAATTTGTTATCTTTCCTGAAAATATATCTTTTATTTGATCTTTTGTTAAATTATCAATTCCTAATTCTTTATTAACAACAACTGCAAAAGCTTGAGCAACAACTTTATGATCTTTAAGTTCTTCAGATTTACTCTTATCAAGCTTCTCTTCTGCAAATATATCTGAATTACCAATATCAACAGTGCCATCTGAAACTTGAGTAAGACCAGTACCTGAACCTCCTGCCTGAGCATTTACATTTATATCTGGATATTTTTCATTAAATCCATCTAGAGAACTTTCCATCAAAGGCAATAATGCTGATGAACCACTAATTGTAATATCCCCTGATACTTCAGATGTTCCCCCTGAATTACAAGCCATCATAAAACCTGCAATACTAGTAATCAATAAAGTACTTAACATTAATTTAACTCTTCTTTTTCTCATTGAATTACCTCCAAAAAATAATTAGATTTCTTTTGTTCTTCAACCATATAATAATCTCTCAATTTTAACTTGATATTTAATCTATGTTAAAATATGTTTTCTTCATGTTAATAATATTTAACATAAATATTGCTTAAATACATGAACTCAAAAAAAGATTCTTTACCTAATCTTCATTAAGTAAAGAATCTTTTAATTAAATATATTTAATTTTAACTATAAATTTACTTCCAACACCTAGTTTGCTTTCAATCTTTATATCTCCATTAAAACTTTTAACAATATGTTTTACTATAGCTAGTCCAAGTCCTGTACCGCCACTTTTTCTTGCCTTGTCAACCCTATAAAATCTTTCAAATATTCTAGGCAAATCTTCTTTTGGAATTCCTATACCATTATCTTGAACTTCTAAAATATAATAATTTTCTTTACTATAGCTTTTAACTAATACTGTTGAACCTTCATTAGAATACTTAATTCCGTTTTCAACAAGATTTAATACAAGCTGCAAAAATCTATCTTTATCACCGTAAAGAAGATTTAAATTAGTCTGTTCAAGAACTAAATTAATATTCTTAGACTTTGCAACTCCTTCAACCATATGCATAACATCTTCTATTTGATTATTAGGATAAAATTCCTCTTCCTCGCCAATAGATTCACTTTCTATTTTTGACAACACAAGAATATCATTTATAAGTCTAGAAAGCCTTTCAGCTTCTTTATTTATAATATCTAAAAACTTCTTTCTAGTATCATTATCTTCAACATATCTTAACGTTTCAGCAAAACCTTTTATAGATGTCAACGGTGTTTTAAGTTCATGAGAAACATTTGCAACAAATTGACTTCTCATATTTTCAAGTCTTTTTATATCTGTTATATCTTGAACTGTTATAACCTTTCCTATTTTCTCCAAATCATATACTATAGGTGCTTTTTTTATTCTAAGCTCTCTCTCTATTGGATTTAAGATCTTTATCTCTTGCTCATTTAATTCTTTATTATTTAAAAAATTATTGAAATTACGGTCTTTAATATAATCGCTAATTTTTTTACCTGTAATATTTCTTCTTATTCCAAAAATCTTTTTTGCAAATGGATTTATAATAATTACTTTACCTTTTCTATTTACGGCAATCACACCACTTTCCATACAACTAAGTATAGACTCTAACCTATTTTGCTTATCAACAACTTTATTAATTTGATTTTGAAGTTGGTCTGCCATATTATTAAATGTCTTTCCAAGAGATCCTATTTCACCTTTTCCTTCATATTTTACTCTCATATGAAGGTCTCCATTTGCAATTCTAGATGTTACATGTTCTAAATCTTCCAAAGGTTCTAGTATAGCTCTTACAAGCTTCATTGATAAAATTATTGAAAATATCAAAACAACAATTAAGATTATAATCCAATATATAAACGTTTCTCCATTAAAATAAGAGATTGTTTTTAATGGAATAGATGTTCTCAAAACATTGCCATCCTTTAGCTTAGTTGCATAATACACCATCTTTTCCTTTGCATATTTACTAACTCTTATAGAATAACCTTCTCCATATTCAAAGGCATCCTTAACTTCTTCTCTTTGTAAATGATTTTCTCCAATTTCTCCAAGAGAGTCATATGTAATATATCCATCTTTATCTATAATCGTCCATCTTACACTGTTATTATTAATTTTATATAATTCCAAAGCATCACTATCATATTTTATATCATTATCCACTATGTAATTATTAAGACTTTTTAAAGCATCCTTTGTCCTATTGATTTCTTGTATATTAGAAACTATAGTAAATAATGTGGTAACACTTAATAGAGCAAAAATTACTGTTATTATTACAGAATTTAATATTTTACTCTTCATCATTTTCACCCGAATTAAATCTATAACCTATTCCACGTATAGTTTCTATAAATTTAGGATTTTTATCATCTTCTTCAATTTTTTTTCGTATATATCTAATATGTACATCTACAGTTCTAGTTTCTCCAATATATTCATATCCCCATACTTTATCTAATAATACTTCCCTTTGAAGAATTTTCCCTCTGTTTTTAATTAAAATTTCAAGCAATTCAAATTCTTTCAAAGTTAAATCAACTTTCTTACCCTTAACTAAAACTTCATGTCTTTCAAAATCCACGCATAAGCCTTTACACTTAAATTTATCGATTTCAGTATTAGTTACCTTCACACTTCTTCTTAAAACTGCCTTTACCCTTGCTTGAAGTTCCCTAATTGAAAATGGCTTAGTAATATAATCATCTGCTCCAAGTTCCAAGCCCAATACTTTGTCAAACTCTTCTCCTTTTGCCGTAAGCATGATTATTGAAGTATTTCCAGTATCTTTGTTATTCTTTATAGCTTTACAGACATCATAGCCATCCATTTCTGGCAGCATTAAATCTAAAAGTACCAAATCTGGATATTCTCTTTTTGTAAGCTTCACTGCATTAACACCATTATTTGCTGTAATAACTTTGTAACCTTCTGTTTCAAGATTAAATTTTATGAGTTCAACTATATGTTCCTCATCATCAACTATTAATACTTTTTTATTACTCATACTATCCCCCTACTTAATAAGTGTAAAAGCAAATAATCTTCCATAATCACCATTAGATCCTCTATATGAAAAAAGTTTTATATCTTTTTCACAATGAGTACATAAATTTATTGAATTGATATTTTCATCTCTTATGCCGCATTCTCTCAAATCCTTAAGTATGCATTCTTCCATACTTAAATTTCTTCCTTTGAAAAGTTTATCTTCTTCCAATCCCTTTTCTAAAATAAACTTTTCTTTAAGTTCATTTGAAATTTCATAACAACATTGTCGAATATGTGGTCCAATATAAACTTTTAATTCTTCAGCTTTAACATTATAATTTGAAACTAACTTTTCTATAGTTTTCTTTGTAATAGATTTAAATGTCCCTTTCCATCCTGAATGTACTGCTGCCAATACTTTCCTCTTGTCATCAACGATAATTACTGGAGTACAGTCTGCTGTAAATACACCTACTATTGTATCTTTAACATTTGTTATTATTGCATCTCCTTCATAAGATATTACTTCTTCCTCTTTTTCTCCTGTATAAGATACAATAATATCAGAATGTACTTGTTTTAAATAAATAACTCTGCTTACATGAAACTCCTTTTTTAAAGCCTGTAAATTATTAATTCCTTCTTCTGTATTTCTATTATAACTTTTACCTTCTGATGCTGTAGTAAAAACCACCTTTGTATTTTCATTATCAATAACAATGAAATCTTTTATAATATTTAATTCACTTTTACTTATTTTTTTCATTTATTCCTCCATATACAATTTTAACATTTACTAGCTTTAAACTTCTTAAGTTAACAATACTTTAACATATATTTAACTTGTATATATACATATTGAAAAAGCCACTGAAAACAGTAGCTGCATATTTATTTTGTCATTAAATTTTTAATTTCTTCTAAGAAAGTATTTATATCTTTAAATTGCCTATAAACAGATGCAAATCTTACATATGATATTTCATCAACTTCCTTCAATCTATCCATTACCATTTCACCAATATTCTCACTTTGAACCTCTGGCAACATACCATTAGAAATTTGTTTTTCTACATCTGATGCAATATCTTCAATCTGTTTTCTAGATACAGGTCTTTTCTGGCAGGCAATAATTAAACCATTAATTATTTTTTCTTTATTAAAATTTTCACGTGTTGAATCCTTTTTTACTACTAATATTGGAATATCCTCAATCTTTTCATAAGTAGTATATCTTTTGCCACATCCTAAACATTCTCTACGTCTTCTTATTGTATTATTATCATCTGTTGATCTAGAATCAACAACTTTACTTTCCTCATATGAACAATACGGACACTTCATTTGATTTTAATCCTTTCTATTTGTATTCTTATCTTATTATACCTAGTTTTGTTGAAGTAATCTAGTTTTATTCATATATTTTATAATTAACATTATCGTTATAATTAACCAATATAACATCAATACCTATCTTTGTTATATCACCCCACTTAATCTCTATATCCTCACTCTTTCCAAACCATCCTTTAACTTCTCCTTGTAATATTATTCCTATAACTTTTTGAGCATCACAGTCTAATTTTATATCCTTAATAAAGCCAAGCTTACTTCCCGTATTAATATCAATTACCTCCATAGTTTTCATTCCATTTATTGAACTTAAACTTTCTTCCATATATTTATCCACCTTCTTTATATTCTCATTACATATATATTAAACAGAAAAACTTATATAACCTTAAAAATAATGAAATTTAACTTTTTAGCCTCTTTCATATCTTTAACACTTATAATCATCAGCCTTTCTTTTTTTACTTTACTAAATATGAACGAAGCGACTTTGTTAAGCCATTCAAAGCTACTAAAACAAAAATTAAAGGATATAAGTAATATTATATACTCCAAAAAAAAAGATGATAAGAATCACCGTAAAAATTCTTATCATCATAAATAAATTTATAAATTATACATGTTTTCTCATATGCTTTAACGCTGTCTTCTCTAATCTAGATACTTGTGCTTGAGAAATTCCTATTTCATTTGCCACTTCCATTTGGGTTCTACCATTAAAAAACCTTAAATTTAAAATAAGTTTTTCCCTATCAGTCAACTTTTTCATCGCTTCCTTTATAGAAATATTTTCAAGCCAACTCTCATCTGTATTTTTATTATCACTCACTTGATCCATGACATAGATAGCATCTCCACCATCGTGATATATAGGTTCATACAAAGAAACTGGATCTTGAATGGCATCTAGTGCAAAAACCACATCTTCTCTAGGTATATTTAATTCCTTAGATATTTGAGAAATTGATGGTTCTTTATTATTGTCTTTTATTAGTTTATCCCTTATTACTAACGCTTTATATGCAATATCTCTTAAAGATCTGCTTACTCTTATTGAATTATTATCTCTAAGATAACGTCTTATTTCTCCTATAATCATAGGTACAGCATAGGTCGAAAATTTTACATTTTGATTCAAATCAAAATTATCTATTGCTTTCATAAGCCCAATACATCCTACTTGAAATAAATCATCAACATTTTCTCCTCTATTATTGAATCTTTGAATGACACTCAATACTAGTCTTAAATTTCCCTTTATAAATTCTTCCCTGGAACTTTTATCACCTTTCTGCATCTTAAGTAAAAGCTCCCTTTTTTCTTTCTCCTTAAGAACTGGCAATTTAGATGTATTAACCCCACATATTTCTACTTTGTTAATAATCAATATAATTCACCCCTTCGGAAGTAATAACTAACTGCATTATTAATTATTTCCGATAGAAGTTCCTTTTATACTAAAGACAAACTATAGCATTCTACTAATTTCTTTTTTCAATCTATTTATAATCTTCTTCTCAAGCCTGGAAATGTATGATTGTGATATTCCAAGCATATCTGCAACTTCTTTTTGTGTCTTTTCTCTTGTTCCAAATAATCCAAATCTTAATTTAACAATTTCTTTTTCTCTATCATTTAAACTTTTTAAAGCCATAAATAAAAGTTGTTTATCTACTTCATCTTCAATTAAATTATACACTGTATCGTTTTCTGTTCCTAAAATATCAGATAAAAGCAGCTCATTACCATCCCAATCAATATTTAAAGGCTCATAAAAAGATATTTCAGCTTTCACCTTACTATTTCTTCGTAAATACATTAAAATTTCATTTTCAATACATCTAGAGGCATATGTTGCCAGCTTTATTTTCTTCTCAGGATTAAAAGTATTAACTGCCTTAATTAATCCTATAGTTCCAACTGAAATTAAATCTTCAATATTAACTCCTGTATTCTCAAACTTTTTAGCTATATATACTACAAGTCTCAAGTTTCTTTCAATAAGTGTACTTCGTACACTTTCATCACCTTCTAATATCTTTCCTACAAGTTCTTCTTCTTCTTCCTTGGATAATGGTGGTGGCAGTGCTTCATTACGTCCTATATAATGAAGTTTACCATTTAAAAATTTAAACCTTTGTATAAGCCTGTTTAATAATACACTGAATTTTATCATATTGCCTCCTCTATATAACCCCTCTTGATAATAATGCATTAAATTCTCTATCTTTATTTAAGACTTCTTTACATGGGCAAACAATTGCCTTTATTTCTTTAAAGTTATCCTTTTTATCACAATATATCTTTACACTATCCACCTTATATCCTA